>JAUVKB010000024.1 GCA_030596405.1 Deltaproteobacteria bacterium | reverse complement strand
GTGGAAGATGTTCAGATCAGTGCCCGGCAAATGCGGTGAAACGGCCTCTGTCTCCAAGATTTATTTCTATAAAAGCTCGCGATCTGATCTTTAAAAATTATCCTTTGCGTGGTAATTTTCTCAAAAGCGAGCCATTAATCGGCGACATATACAGTGAAGATGAGATTTGGTCATGCACGACATGCGGAGCCTGTGAGCAGGAGTGTCCTATCGGCATTGAATATATAGATAAAATTGTTGATTTAAGAAGGGGCATGGTTGATGAGGGCATGGTTCCCCAATCTCTCCAGAAACCGTTGAAGGCACTGGAAAAACGGGGAAATCCCTGGGGTAAGATGGAGAAAAAACGTGCCGACTGGTCAAAGGACAAGGAGTTTGCCGAAATATGTAGCGTAAAGGTATTGGAAAAGGATGTAACTGCAGATACTCTCTATTTTGTTGATAGTATCACATCTTTTGATGACAGGATGCAGGAAATCGGCAGGTCCGTTGCCCGTATCCTTAATGCAGCCGGCATCGATTTTGGAATACTGGGGAAGGCGGAAAAGGACAGCGGCAACGAAATCAGGCGATTCGGAGAGGAGATGCTTTTTCAGGATATAAAGGATCAAAATACCGATGCAATTTTAAATTCCGGGGTAAAAAACATTATTACTGCAGATCCTCATGCATTTAATGCTCTAAAAAATGATTACAAAGATCTTCCACCAGTTGAGCATATTGGCCAAACTATTGTAAAGGCAGTGAAAGCGGGAAAAATCCGTCTAAAGAATATCGAAGATGAAAGCAGGGTATATACCTATCATGATCCTTGCTATCTTGGAAGGCATAATGGTATTTATGATGACCCAAGGGAGGCGCTTGATGCTATTCCAGGCATAAAAAGGGTGGATATGTTAAAATCCAGGGATCGTTCTTTCTGCTGCGGCGGCGGCGGGTTGATGCTTTTTTATGAACCCGAAGAAGAGCAGCGAATGGGTGTATTAAGAGTTGATATGGCTAAAAAAGCTGGAGCGAATGTAATTGTTACGGCATGTCCTTTCTGTCTTGTTAATATTGAAGATGCTATAAAGGTGAGTGGAATGGAAGGCAAAATGGAGGCCATTGATCTTGCGGAGCTTGTTGATCGTCATATAATTACTTGATTGTCAGAGTTTGTGTTTGTTATCAAGGTGTTGAGCATAATAAAATACCCTATAATTTGTAATAAATAATTTGGGAGGATGAACATGGAGATTTTGGTATGTGTCAAGAGGGTTCCTGATACCTCAGAAAATGAAATTGAGGTTAATAGCAAGGGTACGGATATTGAAAGGGATGATCTTGTCTACTCGGTAAACGAATGGGACAATTATGCGGTTGAAGAGGCTATTCAGATCCGTGACAACATCGGCGGAGGCGTTACGGTTGTTTCTGTTGGGGATGAAGAGTCTGAAGAAGTAATAAGAAGAGAAATGGCTATGGGAGCAGACAAGGGAATTCTTCTTTCGGATGAAGTTTTTGAAGGGTCTGATGGAAAAGGAATAGCAAGTATTTTAAAAGCAGAGGTTGAAAAGGGCAATTATAATTTGATCCTTACCGGAGCACAGGCGGATGATGGCGCCGGTCAGGTGGGCGGTATGCTGGCCGCGATGCTGGATTGGCCGTATGCCTCACTTGTTAACAAGATAGAAGTTTTAGATGATAAAAAGATTAAGGTTGGCCGGGAAATTGAAGGTGGAAACCAGGAGATGAATGAAATTGATCTTCCATGTGTTCTTTCCATACAGACCGGTATAAACGAGCCGCGTTATGTAGGTATCCGTGGTATAAGAAAGGTCGCATCTGTTGAACTCCCTGTTCACAGCGCTGGCGATCTTGGTCTATCACCCGATTCCGTTGGAGAAGCGGGAGCAAACGTAAAGCTTATCGATTACTTTGTGCCTGAATTTGGCGAGGGTGCTGAAATGCTTGAAGGAAGTACTGAAGAGATTATAGAGAAACTTGTTGAAATTTTAAAATCCAAGGGAGGTATCAAATAATGGCTCAACAAATTTTTGCATATATAGTTCACAAGGAAGGGGTTGCCGATGATTCAGCCCTTGAGTTGCTTGCTGCAGCCAAAAAAATAGTTCCCGATGCCTCTGTTACTGCAATTATTGCCGGTTCCGGCGGTGATGTTGATGCGGTATGCAATAAAGTTGCCCCTTCTTTTCAAGAGGTTTGGAAAATTGATAATGATGCGGTTTCCTATCCGAATGCTGAAATAATTAGAGGCATGCTAACCCGGATTTTACCTGAGGGAAGTATTGTTCTTGCGGCTCACGATACCTTTGGAATGGATCTTACCCCTGGTCTTTCCATAAAACTTAATACGTCGTACCTTTCAGATGTGGTTGATTTTGAAGGTGTTGAGGATGTTAACCTTAAAGCTGTGCGTCAGGAGTACAGCGGCCAGGTAAGCACTCATGTCCTTTGTGATCTTTCGAAAGGCATTGTAATTACTGTCCGCCCAGGGTCGTTCCAGGCGGATGAAAGTCAAGGAGCAAATGGTCAGGTAGTTGACAAAACTGCGGATGCAATGGCGGGAGATCTGCCGGGCAAACGTCGTTTTATAGAAGTCGTCGAGGCCGAAGTAGGCGAGGTCGATATTACCAAGTCGGAGATTCTTGTTTCAGTCGGAAGAGGAATCGAAGATCAGGACAATTTGGAAATAATATCTGATCTTGCAGAGGCTGTGGGTGGAGATGTTTCATGTTCCAGACCTATTGTTGACGCTAAATGGCTGGAGAAAGCCCGTCAAGTCGGAACTTCCGGCCAGACAGTAAAACCGAAAGTCTACATGGCGCTTGGCATAAGCGGTTCATTCCAGCATTTAGGCGGAATTAAGGGCGCGCCATTCATGGTGGCTGTAAACAAAAATACCAAAGCCCCTATTTTCCAGGTGGCAGATGTAGGTATTATTGCCGATATACTTGATTTTGTTCCCGAACTTACAGACAAAGTTAATGAACTGAAATAGAATTTTTAAATAAAAGGACTTCTCCTTATAGCCGGCTGCTGTTGAGTTTTATTGCAGCCGGGAAACCCCGCTGGAAACAAGCGGGGTTTTTTGTTGCATCCATTTTAATATTTAATAAAGGAAGAGATGATTTTTTGGATGTACTTAAATTTCCAGCTTTTTCGCTTGACTTTTTTTCTTCCAAAACTGTAAGAATCGCCATCGTGTTGTTTTTTTCACAATTTAAAATAATTTTTGAGATGCAATCGGCAAATTTCGAACACAAACAGATTTCAAGGGGGTATTTTAGATGGATCCTATTGCAGAAGGGTTTAACAATATAATCGAAACGGCTAATCCCCATATCATGGAAATGTTCTCGGATATCGGCAAAAACCTTTTTTTTCCAAAAGGGATTTTAAGCCAGAGTGCGGAAGCCAAGGAAAAAGCCCATAAGTTGAACGCAACCATAGGAATTGCCAAGGAACAGGACAGAACCATGTGTTTTGATACTGTTACGTCTCTTATTAAAGATATCCGGCCCCGAGAATTTTTAACCTATGCACCCTCCTTTGGAATTCCGGGTTTAAGAGAGATTTGGCAGAAAGCCTTATTTGAAAAAAATCCTTCACTTACAAATAAGGGTATAAGCCTTCCTGTAGTCACATGTGGCATAACTCATGCTATTAGCGTAGTCTCAGATATATGGATAGATCCTGCCGATGTTGTAATACTGCCTGATATGATGTGGGGAAATTATAATTTGATTTTAAATGTTAGAAAGGGAGCAAAGATAAGTAAGTACCAGATGTTTACAAAAAGCGGTGAATTTAATCTTGCGGCTTTTGAAGAAAAAGTCAAAGCAGAAGCAAAAAAACATAACAAGGTTATTGTTCTTCTAAATTTTCCACATAACCCAACCGGCTATACCATAGCCGATAGCGAGGGAAATCAAATCGTAGAAATCCTGACTGATGTGGCAAAACATGGAACAAATGTTGTTGCAGTTGCAGATGATGCCTATTTCGGACTCTTTTATGAGGATAAAACCATGAAAGAATCTATTTTTTCACGTCTTTGCGATAAGCATCCAAGGCTATTTGCAATTAAGATGGATGGCGCTACCAAAGAGAACTTCGCCTGGGGGTTACGAGTCGGTTTTATTACCTATGGATGTAAAATAGAAGAAAATTCCGATATAGATTTATGTCAGGTATATGATGCACTTGAAAAAAAGACCGCCGGATGTGTTAGGGCTTCCATATCTAATGCTTCTCATCTTGGCCAGTCCATTATATTAAAATCCATGCAGGACGAAAATTACGCAGCTGAAAAAAAAGAGAAGTTTGAAATACTTAAAAACAGGGCTCTTCGTTTAAAAGGAGTCCTTTTGGATCCAAAGTACAAAGATGCATGGGATGTTTACCCCTTTAATTCCGGATATTTCATGTGTATCAAATTAAAATCCGTAAATGCTGAAACGCTCAGGTGTCACCTTCTTGACAGATATGGCGTGGGTCTGATTTCTATTGGAGAAAAGAATCTTAGAATAGCATTTTCATGTCTGGAGGAAAACGACATTCCGGAATTGTTCGATATTATATTGCAAGGCATAGAAGATTTGAAATAAATGAATACATAATGTCAATATTATCTCGACTGAAAAAAAGCTTTAATGTCGTTGTCGGTAAAGACAGGTCTGTTAGAATCGCCTATGCAGGCAAATGGTTTTTCTACTTTATAATAATTGGAGTTATAGCAGGTCTTGGCTCTATTGTTTTCCACTGTCTTTGCCAAATCGGTCTTCATTATTTTATGGATTTTATTGCCGGTTATAGGCCCCCTTCTCCTGCCGGTGAGCATCATTTTTTTTCGCCTTCAAGCACTTCTTTTAACCGTTTTACTCTATTATTTCTCCCTGCCTTTGGTGGTATTATTAGTGGATGGCTCGTGTATACGTTTGCTCCTGAAGCAGAAGGGCATGGTACGGATGCGGCAATTGATGCATATCACAGCAGGGGAGGTTTTATTAGAGGGAGGGTGCCGATTGTCAAAACAATAGCCTCTGTCCTTACACTTACAACCGGTGGATCCGGAGGGAGGGAAGGCCCGATAGCTCAAATTGGTGCAGGTTTTGGTTCATTTCTGGCAACTAAACTTAAGCTGTCAGACCGGGAACGAAGGATTATGATGGCTGCTGGAATTGGTGCAGGTGTCGGGAGTATATTCAGGGCGCCACTGGCAGGCGCCCTTTTTGCTGCCGAAGTACTTTACAAGGATTCCGAGTTTGAGTCGGAGGTTATTATCCCTGCGGGCGTCTCATCCGTAGTCGCCTATTGCCTGTTTTGCCTCGTGTTTGGCTGGGGGTCTTTGTTTGATTCTCCTTATTTTCACTTCTATAATCCTCTGGAATTAGGGCCTTATATTGTTTTGGCGTTGGTTCTTGTAGTTATAGGCGTGTTTTATATAAAAATGTTTTACGGCGTCACGAAATTTTTCAAGTCGATGAATATCCCGAATCATATAAAGCCTGCTATTGGTGGACTTTGCGTGGGTATTATCGGTTTCTTTTTGCCCCAGACCCTGGCATTTGGATACGGTTTTGCTCAGAAAGCGCTTTACAATGAACTGACCATTCCATTTTTATTTGCCCTTGCTATCGGTAAAATAATTACCACATCATTTTCAATAGGATCGGGTGGTAGCGGGGGTGTGTTCGGGCCGTCGATTGTAATCGGAGGCGCAATGGGGGGGATCGTTGGAAAAATATTTAATCAGATTATGCCGGGTGTTGTGACAGAACCGGGCGCCTTTGTTGTGGTTGGAATGGCAGGTTTTTTTACTGCGGTTTCAAATACCCCGATATCTACTATTATATTTGTTAGTGAAATGACAAACTCATATCATCTGCTTTTGCCGAGTCTCCTTGTATGTTCAGTTTCATACCTGGCAGCACAGAAATGGACTATATACAACAAGCAGGTCAAAAGCAAGGTTGATTCGCCGGCCCATGCCGGGGATTTCTTCGTGGATATTTTACAGGCCATAAGGGTTAAAGACCTCATGCACCTGGTTAAAAAAGTAAGTCTTATAGCTCGGAATATGCCATTTTCGCAATTTAAAAAACTTTTTTCTGAGACAAAGCAGCATTATTTTCCTGTAATGGATCAACATGAAAGACTGGTAGGAATATTTTCCAGTACGGACATCAGAGGGGTGCTTTTTTCAGAGGAAATTGAGAGTCTTGTTGTTATGGAGGATATTTGCACTTCCGATATCATTACAACCACTCCATCTGATGATTTAAATTCGGTCCTGAAAAAATTTACAACCAAGAATATCGACAGCCTTCCTGTAGTAAAAGATGATGATCATGGCGTCCTTATCGGGATGCTGAACAGAAGAGAAGTTATATCATACTATAATCAACGGATACTGGAGATGAAAAACAGGGTTGGAAATTAAGTGTCTATCATTCTTTGAACCGCTTTTAAGGCCGGCCTGCGTATATGTTCCGGAACCTTGATTTGACCTTCCATAAATTCGAGACTCCTTGCGACATCTTCTACGGTAATTTTTTTCATATCACTACATTCCATACTTAAAGAAGCAGGATAAAAGTTTTTATCAGGATTTGCCTTTTTTAAGGGATAGAGCATTCCCACCTCGGTGCCGACAATAAAAGAGCGACTTTTTGATTCCCGGGCAAATCTGATCATACCGGAAGTGCTTAAAATATTGCCGGTCAGCTTAAGAACCTCCGGCCGGCATTCCGGATGGGCCATAAAAACAGCATCCGGATGAGCTTGTTTGGCTTTGTTAACATCTTTTGGGGTTAATATGTCGTGAATTGGGCAATATCCGTCCCAGATATGTATTTTTGTGGTTGTATGGGAGGCTGTATACTTTGCCAGATTCCGGTCGGGCACCATCATAACTTCTTTCGCATCCAAACTTTTTACAACCTCGATAGCGTTTGCAGATGTGCAGCAGATTGTGGAGAGTGCCTTGACCGAGGCAGGTGAGTTTACATAGGTTGCAACCGGCATGGGCGGCAGTTCATCAAGTCTTGCCTTAAGAGACTCAGGCGTTATCATGTCGGCCATCGGACATCCTGCGTCTTTTCGCGGGAGGAGCACTGTCTTGTCCGGTGACAGAATTGAAGCTGTTTCCGCCATAAAGTGTACGCCGCAAAACAGAATGACTTCAGCATCAGTCATAGATGCCCTTATGCTCAGCTCAAGTGAATCGCCACAAAGATCTGCAATTTCCTGAATTTCCGGGGGCTGGTAGTTATGTGCGAGTATGATCGCCTTTCTTTTTTTTAACAGTTCTTTTATTTTTTGCCTCATAATTTTTTTGCCTTGTTTAATTGTCAAGTTTCAGTATATCGGCGCCTTCAGGTATTTTAAATCTGAACATAAGATCATCTATATCATGGTTAAACTGAAACTTGCTAAGCTCGATTCGAGTTTTGTCTCCATATGAATTATATGTAACGACGGTAGTTATCTCAAAAGTATTTTTTGATATCGACAGGTATATAGTCGATATGTCAAACAGTTCTTCCTTAGGCAACAGTTTTAGTTTATAATTATCCGTACTGTTATTTTTTTCAAGGCTCACGTTAAATTTTTGCCGGATAATTTTTATATCTGAAAGAAAGCCGGCCCCTTTGCCGCCCTTAAAAAAATCGTGAGATTTGCCGGTCATAACCTGATTGTCTTCGGGTCTGTATATCCATAACGTGTTTCCGTCTGTAATGATAATTTGTCTATCAGGTTTTTCATACTCCCATCTCATCATCCCTGGGCGTTTAATCATCAGTTTGCCTGAGGCTGTGTCTGTCAGCTCCATTGCCTTTATACTCGACTCTTGAAAAAAATGTGCCGAGAAGCCGGAAACATTGTATCGGTTTTCAATTCCGTTTATTATTTTATCTGACAAGAGAGCGGATTCCTCTGCCTGTGAATTTAATGCCGGAGAAGAATCCTCGCATAAGGATGACTGAGTACTTATGAAAATATGGATACAAAGAAATATTAATATTTTTAATTTCATTAATACGGTTCCATGGTTACTATGTTGTCGCTGAAAACAGCACGGTTGATCTTGTCGATTATCCGCATCTTATTTAATGTGCTTTCTTTATTTATATATGGAATTTTCACGCCTTGAAGTATCAAGGTTTCCATATTGTTTTCCTTTATTTGTTCCTCAAATTTTTCTGTTTTTTGAAGGTTTTGAGAATATAATATTTTTTTATCCATAAGGGCTTGAAATATATCATTATCGTCTTGAAGTTCGTCAAGGAAATCTAAAATAAAATCTAAACATTCAATAAATTCGTTGCTGTCTGATTTTATTTTTTCGAAAAAACAGCGCATAAATAAAATTTTGTTATCAGTATAGGCAAATCTTGTGTTTCTTAGTTTGACCTTGACGCAATTTTTATAGTTTTTATCGACATAGTTGTTTACAGCACAAAAAACTTTTTTATGCTGTTTTTTTGAAATATTCAACCGTGATATGAATTGACTGACCACGGAATCCGGCATTTCAATTTTTAAAGAGCCCCTGTCATCGGGAAAGTATATAACTGTTTCAATTTGTTGTAATGAAAGATAATCTGCAATCTTTTTTTCATTTTGTTTTTCAAAATCATATTTTTCCAGAACATCTTCCAGTTGAATCTGAATCGATTCATCCGGGAAAAAGATAAGTTCAACAAGAGCATCTTTTTCACAGTCGGAATCATCGCTAATTATTTTTTCAAGCTCGTATGCCGAAGGGTTTGAAAAAGTAGAATCAATATAATATAATATTTTATTATTTAATTTTAAACCTTTCTGAAATATTTTTTGGACATTTTTGGCAAATGATACATATTTTTCATCAAGTTCCATTTTTGCGTTCCGCCGATGCATGTACCCCCTTGGAGATATAATCAAAAGTTGTGTTTAAGGGATCAGGTGGTGTATCCTTCGGGTGCCTTCGAGTGATTGACTGTTTACGCAATAACCCGACAATTTTTAACAATAAAAAATGAAAGGATATACACATTATAATTAAAGATAACGTAATTCAAATTAAAAAGCCAGAACCATTTGTTGATGACCCTATAACCGATATTTTACGACCGATATTTTACGACAAGGACCCCGGGACTTGTTTGCCGAAGCATTAGAAAAGGTCCAACGGGTTCGAGATCGTCAATATAAAGATGAATCAGGGAGTAATGCAAGATGGTAATAAAAAAAATTGGTGGTATTGGAGAAAAAAAATTTCTTAATATTACCAGAAATAAATATTATCGTGCTGTAGAACAGGCCCAGCCGATGTTTGCCTGGTTCAGCCTCACCGAGGATTGCAATCTGGCCTGCCGTTTCTGTTTTGCAGATGCACACCTCTGCTCAAGGAAAACCAGGTCTGCCAAAAATAAATCAGACAAAGAATTAAGCACTGAACAGATTTTTAAAATACTCGATAATGTAAGCAGGGCAGGTACAACCGCCATACAGTTTGCAGGCGGAGAACCTTTGTTACGCCCAGATCTGGCCGAGATTATATCTTACGCCGTCCAAAAAAATATTTATGTGGCGCTTAATACCAACGGCACCATGCTTGATGACCGGACGGCCTCAGCACTGACCAAAGCCGGACTCTCACAGGTCAAGGTCAGCATAGACGGGCTTAAAAAAAATCATGAATGGAACAGAGGAAAAGGCACTTTTGACAAGGCTCTGAATGCTTTAAAGTTATTTCGCAGCTACGGGATCGGCAGCATCTATCTGATTATGACCCTTTCGAGTGTCAATTTTGACGATCTGGTTCCTCTTTTGGATTTAACAAAAGAGCTTCGGGTCCAGTTTATTATGGTGGAATTTTTGCCGGTCGGCCATTCCACCGGAAAACATAAATGGGGCTTAAGCATGGATCAGAGGCGTGAAGCCCAGCATATTCTCTGGGAAGAACAGAAAAAAAGAGGGCTCGACAAGATTCAGTTCGAAAACCGTTATATTATAAGCGAGCAGGAGCTGACCCAGAAAATACTTGCAGACCCTGACATGCCCTGTGATTTTATGAACTTCGGAGTAGGCTGCATAAGCGGAATATACAGCTATATGATCACGGCTCAGGGCCGGGTCGCCACGGGCTGCCTTATTCATCAGGAAGTGGAAAATTCAAACCTGTTAGAGAGAAGTTTAACAGAAATATGGGCTGAAGGAGAGCTGTTCAAAAAATTGCGGAACAGGGAAAATCTGAAAGGAAAATGTGGCAATTGTATTTACCGGTATGTATGCGGAGGGTGCCGCCGGGCCGCATTTATCCGGACCGGTGATTTCATGCAGTCTGACCCAAACTGCTGGGTAAATGGATGCATATTAATGGAAAAAGCAAATGAAACAACGCCAAGACCTGATAGTTCCTGAGCGATACAAATATTTTTATATACAAAGAGGAAGTTATTAACGTTTTAAAGAGCACGGCCGCCTGTCAAAAGAGCATCCTGTCAATATCCTTAATGACGAGAAACCGGGTCCCTGCAAGTATGATTACATCAGGGAACCGGATTATCCTGCAAAAATCCTGTTTTTAAAAACCACACTCGGGCAGTCAGGCTTTCTGTGCCCGAAATCCCGGACTTTAGACATATTACAGCAAAATCGCTCATTGACAATACAATCAATACCCAGTATTTGAATCCAAATTAATGTATTAGCAACGTTCAAACTTTTAGGTTGCCGCAGTATGTTTGCTGCTTTATATCCGGCTCTGCTATATATTGGGATGCTTTTTGCTGCGGCACATAACTTTAAATTTAACCTTGTAGCGAAAAGGGTGACGATTTTGGCAAAAAGAAGTGTCCGCTTTACAGCCGAACAATTGGCAGCATCCGCAATTATCATTTTTTTATTATCTTCCAGCGCCTATGGCTTAGGTGATTATCATTTGTATTCAATGCCTGGTGTCTGGGCTGAAGATGTGCCGACAGGATGGATGATTAAACAGCATGTCAGATTTATTGAATACAACAAGATGTTTGATGATAAAAGTAGCAAAAAGAATTTAGATGAAATTTTAGGAGCGAGCAGAATTTCAGCAGGAATGCTGATTACCAAAATTGGTTATGCCAAGCGTTTATGGGGAGAAAAAAGTCCGTGGCAGCTAACAAATGTGTTGATAGTTACAGCCGCAGACATAAAGATGAATCATGACGGCATAAAAGATCAAAGCGCTTCCGGAATGGCGGATCTGATGTCTGCGCATTATTTTGGCAGACATTTTTTTAACAGGATGTTTCATATCGGAGTAGGTCTTTGTCTGTCGGCTCCGACCGCTGATTATGATAAAAATGATCCGGTTAATCTTGGGTTAAATTATTGGAAAATTTATCCCGGCATATTGATGCACGCAAGAGTTCCGATTGGCAACGGGTTGCTTATGATCGATTATGGTAGCAATGTTGAATTTAGAACAAAAAATCACGACACTAACTGGGATGACCATGATCTTACGGAACACAATTTTATTTTTACTTATTATACCGACATGTCTATGAAATATGGATTTTTTGTTCAACCTGATTTTCAGTTTGCAATTAATGAGTCTGAATTAAACGGCAAAAAACAGAATGATGGGGACTTTTACACGATCGGAGGAGCACTAGGCCTGCAATATAATCCCAAACCGAATCTTATGTTTTATTTTAAATACAGTCAGGAGCTGGATGGAAGAAATGCTCCGGTTATAAAGGCCGGTCATTTCATGATGACTTATATGTTCTAGCCCTCTGTCTTATTTTCATCGGCACAGGGGGAAAGCATTTTTCATGCCAACAATGTATCGCTCGCCAATTTTTTCCGGACAAAAAAATAAAAAAATCTGCTTGACATAATATTGATCTATAGTTTAAAAGGCACCATATATAAGTACCAAAATAATGATAACATAATATTATGACAAATTAATTATTACTTATGCCTATGCCGTTAAGCAGAGACCATATTCCCCTCTATTTTCAACTTCAGAAAATTTTAAGAAAAAAAATTTTATCGGGCAAAATTTCTACCAAAGAGCCATTACCTACGGAAAGTGAACTCTGCAATGAATATGGAGTAAGCCGCACTACGGTGAGGCAGGCTTTTGCCGGGCTCTTAAATGAAGGTCTTATATTCAGAATACCCGGCAAGGGCACTTTCATAAATGAACCGGATCCCAGTCAGGAAGTTGTACATCACTTTGATACAAGCCGTGATCTGGTTAAATCGTCAAATTTTGCCAAGTTTGACAGAAAGATTCATTACAGGGGTCTTATAACACCTTCTGCTAGAATTTCTGATCTTCTACGCCTGGAGAATGGCAAAAAAATTTTTTGTGTTCGCGGTTCCAGATATCAGAACGAGCATCCCCTATGTTTTTCTGTCGTCAGCATTTCATCAGAGTATGCTCATTACTTCCGGGACAAGCGGCTTACTAGCGAGATCGTGCTGACTGTTCTGGAAAGGGAACTTGGTCTGACCATACAGAAAGTCCGTCAGACTTTCAGGGCGGTAAAGGCGGATGAACATGTCGCCCGGTATCTGGCGGTAAAGAAGGATGAACCGGTTCTTGAACTGGAACAGGTATACTTTGTGGCCAATGACATGCCCATTGAAGTAGGAATAACCTATTTTCATGCCGATACATACCACTATACAATGGAATTGAAACAGAAGTAATAGAATTTTGGTCGTATAAGCACTTTGGCTGCGTATATTGTGATATTCTTGATGGCAGGCTCAATTACGGCTCGTTAGGCGTTGCAGGAATGGGGAACAATGGACAATATTCCGTACGTTTCAACGTATATTAGCGAAAAGAATGGGAGTATAGTTGAGGAAGGCGGGATATAAGGGAAATTTTTATTTTAGGCTAAGGGAGGGGCTAAGTTAATGGGAAAAAAGTATTTATTTGCTTATTGTTTGATTGTTTTATTCTTAGTGTTTACCGCTATCAGTTCAACCGTTCTTTGCGCTTTTGCAACAGATAGAAATGGTAAAATAGGCTACGAGCAATTAGACTATAATTGTTATGAAGTTTTATTTATTGATGAAACACACGGATTTATCAGCGGAAAGGCCGGCAGCTTTTTTTGTACTGATGACGGCGGGAAAACGTGGTTAAAAAAGCAAACAGGAACAAAAGATTCAATTTTCAGCCTGTCGTTTCTTAATAAAGATAAGGGCTGGGCTGTGGGACAGTGCGGGTTGATTCTTGCCACTGAAGATGGCGGCAAATCGTGGACGCGCCAGAAAGCGCCTTTGGAAAATCATTTTTTTGCGGTTAAATTTACCGACGAACTTCACGGCGTTGCCTGCGGTGACTGGGGAAAAATTATTTTAACCGAAGACGGCGGTAAAACATGGGTCGATGTTTCCCTTGAAGACGATATCATGCTGTATTGTATTGATTTTATAGATAAAAATGAAGGCTGTATCGGATCGGAAATGGGATTTATTTACCATACCACCGATGGCGGCAAAACCTGGGAAATGCAGGATGTTGGTCTTGGAAGGACTTTTTTCGGGATAGCTTTTGACCCGCAAAACAAGGGGAGCGGCCTGGCAGTCGGAATGGAAGGTGTTGCGGTTTCAACTGAAGACGGCGGTAAAACATGGGAAGAGCTGCCGGGTATAGGCGCCTCTGTTTTCAACGTAAGTTTTTTTAATGAAACGGCTCTTGCCGTAGGCGAATCCGCATCAATTTTTGCAAGCGATACCAAAGGCAGAAAATGGAAACAGATTGATGCTCCGCTCAGCATGAAGCACATCTGGTACCAGGGCGTAAGCAGAATCAGCGAGAACAAATATCTTATAGCCGGAGCAGTGGGATCATTGCTGTTTATCAAAAATTTCGACGTTGTAAAGCGCAATTCTCGATAATATAAAAACAATGTCTTTGCAAATTGCAAATTTAATATATTTTAAAAACAAATATCCAGGAAAGGAGTTTTGTTAAACTAATGAAAGAGAAAGTAAATAAATTATGGATAACCGTAGTCGATTTCCAGTTAAAATATCGACTTTTTATTCTTCTGTTTTTGGCGTTTGCTACGGTTTTGTCTTTTTATTCAATAGTTACAAAGCTGACGGTTAAGACTGATTTTTTTGAAATTTATCCGCCAAAGCACGAATATATAAAACTCTATAAAGAATTTCGGGGCATGTTCGGTTCCGCAAACGTACTGTCTATTATTCTTGAAAAAAAAGACGGTGATATTTACAACCCGGCCACGATGAAAAAAATCACCGACTTGACGCTGGGCATCCTGAAGATCAAGGGCTGCAACCCTATTCAGGTCAGCTCCATAGCGCATCCTTCCGTAAAACAGGTCGTGATAGATTCACAGGGGATAGGGCTGTATTCCCTTATGTATGAAGGAGTCCCTGAAACTCCCGCGGAATGCGAAAAATTAAAAAAAGCTGTTTACGCAAATGAAGGGTTGAGGGGATTTTATGTTTCCTTTGATGATAAATCGACCGCCCTTTATGCCGGATTCTGGGAAGAAGGGGTAGACCTTTTATATCTTTATAATACTGTAAGCAAGCTTGTAAAATCTATTGAAGATGAAAATCACAAGTGCCATGTCGCCGGATATCCGATGCTGTATGCATGGATAAGCCACTATCAGCCTCAAATTTATTTTATCCTGTGCATTACTGTTTTGTCGATGATTGTTTTGCTGATTATATATTTTCGAAGACTAGGCGGCGTACTTATTCCCCTTGTTTCCGGGCTTGTAAGCGCAATATGGGGGCTCGGTTTTGCATCGGCCGTAGGTATTAATATTGATCCGCTCCTTCTTGTAGTGCCGATACTTCTTTCTGCAAGGGCTCTGTCCCACTCGTGCCAGTGCCTTGAAAGATTCCACCAGGAGTTTTTAGAAACCAGAGACAAAAAAGCAGCGCTGGTAAAAGCATATTCAGCCCTGTACCCGCCGGCCCTTTTGGCCATTACAACAGACGGTCTGGGAGTTTTAACCATTGCCATCGCGACCATACCGCTGATGCAGAAACTTGCATACTTTTCATCCTTCTGGATCATCAGCATATTTATTGCCGTTGTTGTTTTAAATCCTATTATTATTTCCTACTGGTATTCACCGTCTCCGGATGACGAGCGTCTCAAGCAAAAAGAAATATCATTGGAGACAATGACAAAAAAAACTGCTTACAGTATTTTTACCAGTATTCTTTACAAGTTGTCAGGGCCTAGAGCCAAATGGGTTGTCGGTTTTTTTGTCCTTGTGCTGATTTTTGGAGGGGGCGCTATTACCACCAGATATTTAAAGGTTGGAGATTCTAGCGCAGGCGGCGCTATTTTATACCCTGATCACGAGTATAATATTGCCATGCAGAAAATGAACAATAATTTTGCCGGCGCTTCCCAGCTTATTGTAGTTCTTGAGGGCAAAAAAGAGGTTCTTGAGGAAAAGGTGGACTATTCCAGGTTCAAGGGCCGATCAATCCTGGAGCGGGTAGGCGAAGAATCTGGAGAAGCAGACCAGTTTACTGTGGCACAAGGAGCCATAAAGGATCGAAACTCGCTAAGACTGTTGGAAGAACTAGGGCTCTATATGAAACATGAGGTTGCAAACGTGGGCGGGGCTATAAGCTTTGCGGATCTTGTACGAAAAACCTACAGGATGTATCATGAAGGATCGCCCAAATGGGATATGGTTCCAAAGTCAAAAAGGGATTTGGGGCAGATATTTTTCCAGCTTTCCTCAAGCATGCGGCCGGGTGAAATAGCAAGGTTTGTCAGTCTGCCGGAATATCAAAACGCAACTGTTACGGCGTATTTGCGTGACTATAATCACGCAAGCATCAAGGAGGCCATTGCCAAGATCAAGGAGTTTCAAG
>JAUVKB010000160.1 GCA_030596405.1 Deltaproteobacteria bacterium | reverse complement strand
TTAAGCAGATATTCAACTTGATCGTGGACCACTCCTATTTCAGGCCAATTGTACGGACGCAACAACACTTCTATCCTTGAGCGGTTTGGCTGCAAGCCTTCAATATGCTTAACGTTATACTCACGCACGTCATGGTTTTTATAACAAAAGCTGATTGTGTAATCTCCGCGCACAAGGCGGTTTTCACCTGGTTTTTCGTAGAGATAATGCAATATCTGCTTTTCAGGCAATTCTCTGAGTTGCTCTTTTTTTATCTTGAGCCAGCATTCCGTCCTGGTCATTTTATGCCTGTCATGTTTGCGAGTGCCGTTAAACCATACGCAAAAATCATTTGCCCATGCATTAAGATCATCCACACTATGCGCTGACTGGATTTTAAGACCCGATTCAAACCAGCGTTCCACAAGGTTTTGAGCCACCTCAGCGCTGCCCTGCCGTCGCGGATTGTGAGGAAGAGAGTCTGGAGTTTTTATATCTAATCGGTTCAGCAGGGTTGTTATTGCTCTGGAAACATTCGCAGCACCCTTATCAAATAATGCGCAAAAAGGGACGCCACGAAAAGGGATTTTAGAATGTTTGCCACCTTCCCATGAGGATATCAGAAAATCATACAGGTTTTCCTGCGTTTCACCGCCCGTATAGTAATATTTTACCCATATCCAATGCGAGAAGTGGTCTACCAACACATAGCGGATTAATTTTTTCTTCACTTTTGCAAAATTTTCAAACTTGTTTTTATAAAAGATGTCCTCTCGCATTATCCCAAAGCATTTGTTTTTGCCTTTTAGATAATATTGGATACAGACCGACATGTCGTATATATGCACGTGGTTTGGATGCAGGGAGCGCATTTTAATGTGGGGAGTAGGCGTTTTAATCGCAACGGCATTCATTTGCCGCTCTGCAAGGATACTTTGCATCCTGGACACAGATATAGTCCCCTGTTCAATAATTCCGTTATCCTCCGCGATGATCAACGCCTTTTCCACAGGCATGATGGGGCCTTTAAGCTCTCTTGCCGTGACCTTAATCTGCGCTGAAATAAAAGAAATCTGCATATCATTCAGCTCGCAGCTGCCTTTGTCCGAGCGCCTTTTACGATCTGTTTTATACCCATTTTCTGCCGCAAGCCTGTAAAGCCCCTGGGCGGTCCTGCCGGTCATCTCACTGTATTTATCAATCACTTTTTGCTTTTCACCGTTTTTAGCAGCGGTTAATTGCTCTACCAACGCCTGTTTCCACATGATTGTTATTCTCCAACAAGTTTCATTACCTGTTTTGACAGCTCTCCGCTGGATGGCACTGTTACATCTTTAAGCCCGGGCTGTTCCCATTTAATATCATCCGGTTGAGCGTGGCCTTCAAGCGCCATGTCGAGATAGGTGTGAGCTATGCGTTTGAAGTAGCTCAGGACTGAAATATATTTTGAAACCATCAATGGAGTTGCATCTTCAGGCAGCCGTTCAATGTCAAGTTCCAGGAATAAACCTGTTATTGTCATCTGCTTATTCTCCATCTGTTTAATAAAATCCTCTTCACCAGGCTTATAATCCCGCTCTTTAATTTCTTTTATGAATTTAGAGAGCTCTTTTTCCTGCTTTTGGATCACACGTTCTTTTTCGCCGAGCATGCGATCTTTTACTTTGATGGTTGTTTTAGATTCTTCAATTTGCTTCTTGTGTGATTCTTTTATGGTATCAATCGCGGCTTCGATTTCTTCCGTATTTTCAGGAGTGATTGGAATTTTTTCACCATCGAAAATAAGGCAGCCATCTTTAAAATCGGACAAAGTTGCTGTTTTTGCACGGCCTAAGTACCTGATTTTATTAAATGGCAGTCCTAAGAAATTGTATAATTTGTCCGAAAATGCATCGTAAACAGTTTTCATATCCTCCAGAATCCTATCAACACTGCGACAATCTTCCCCAACAACCGCCGGACAAAATTCCGCCCACGACAGGCCGCCCTTTTTATAAGATTTGCTCTTTTTGATCTGATGTAGTGTTGCATATTTGAGCAGCTTATTATGGGCGTCATCATATGCAATTTTTTGCAGAACTCCCACGGCCTTTGACTCATCCCTGACCCCATCCATCTCATCTTTCATTTTATTGATCTCAATATTCGCATGTTTCTGCGCTGCCCCGTAAATTTCGTTTGCAGCCTCTATCTCAGCATTTCCCATTTGCGGCCTCCTTTAATAATTTCACTGTAATCTGTTTTCATTAATGAACCCCCGTTTCTAATGCTTTAATATCGTTATTTATATCTTGTTTTTCAGCTTCCTTTTTGCTTTTTATTTTAGCCCAGAACATGGCCATATTCATTCCTAACTCAAAGCATTCTCCGATTTGCCGGACATTCCCCATATCCTCCAACGACGCCAGATAGCACATTGCCGTGTCATATTTCATATTCAGCGCCAGTGAAATTTCCTTGCCGGAAACCGGCTGCTTCTGGTTAGATAGAAATCCTAAAATATCAAACGCTGTCTTTACAGCCCCGATCCGCTTATAACTGGTCATCAAGTTCCTCCTGTGCGATGGTTATTATTTCCACTGCCGATATAACTACTGTACAAATTAACAGTATCGGCAACAGCCAGAACCGGCTGTCTGATAATGCCTGGATTATGTTTAAGAATATTTCCATTAAACCACCTCTTCATATGTCATATCGGAAGTCAGTACGGTTACGGCAGTGCCTGTTTTCTCATCCAGTTTAAGAATAATCCCCTGGTCTGTTATCCAGTACATAGCCAATATGCGCTGTCTGATTCCACGCGCCGTAAAAAGGTCTTTACACCTTTGCAGGAACAGGGCGCCGTCAACCATCTCTTCTATTTCTTTTGGCGTGGGTATTGGTTTCTTTACCCGCTCTTTCCACCGGTTCCGGAAATGCTTTGATAATTTCATCTTTTCACCCCTCCAAAGCAGCACCGTGATGCAGGAATGTTGTAAATCCTGAACCACTTTGCAAATATCCGGTCTATCTCCTCCTGAAAATCCTGGTCAACACTCCGGAACCCGTCATCAATCGATTGTAAGCCATTAGGACGCATCCAGTAGATTTCGTCGTAAGTATCTACCCAATCAATAGCGATGGGCAGATAAGCATCCACCAAATCTGCGAACCCTGCCCAACTCGCAGTTGGTTTTTGCGTGGTCGCAGGTGATGACAATATCTCTTCTTTAAGCCTGCAAATCTGCTCAACCTGCTCCGCCCTGTTAAACTTAAACTCTAACTCTCGTTGTTTCGGGTCTATTCTTTGCTGCTTTTTTGACATTGACACACCACGCCTTTCCAGTTATATCAAATAACGCTTATTAAAGCCGCTTTGCTGGTATATATGGCCATACGGTTTTCGATGTGCTCCGCTTTGGCGGCTTTAAGTAATATCCCTGAAACACTGTGGTGTGTTTCTTACCAATGGCCTTGGCTATGCCCCGCATAATGTAGTCCGAGATTCTATCTCCGCGAATAACCAGAGATATACTCATCTCTGACCGCCCAAGCTTCTTGGCAATAGCCCGTTGCGTGGTTTTTTTTCTAATAGCTTTTTTAATTTCGTCAGGTGTCATGGCAGATTAATCCTTTGTCTATTTTTTATTAAAAGTGTGTGTTAAAATTATATAAGGCCATTGGCCTGAAGTTTTTGGTTTATTTTAATTTTAGCTTGGCGCTCAAACTCTTCGGCGATCATTTTTTTAAGAAAAAAGTCCGCGCCCGAGCCCCACACAAGATCATATGGATATCCGAGCCATACAGCGATTTTCTCGCGCACATGGCGATTTTCGTAGAAGCGTATGCCACCATCTTTTCCTATATAGTGAGTGCGCCTAACCACTTTCTGAAAAAGGTGATAGCCGACCCCTGTCTCTGCGGCTGCATTCTTTAGGCTAAAACCTTTAGACATTATTAACTCTTTAATTAAATTGATTTTTTTAGTACTTTTATTTTTCATGTGGCCTTATCACTCTTTTCTTAAATTTGTTTTAGACAAATAACGTTTAATATAAGTTGACTTGGCTTGTCAAGTATAAAATACAACTTTACTTGGTTTTTTTCAAACGAAAGCTAATTGGCCATAAAAACAGGTAACCCTTTATAATGTATGATTCACTATCAAAAAATTTTGGACTTCGTGTAAAATTTCAGAGAAATGAGGTTGAATTAGGCCAAATTCAGTTAGCCAAGAAGGTTGGTGTGTCTAAAACCACTATCCAAAATTACGAATCGGGAATAATTCCAAAAGGTAAATATCTTGCTAAATTATCACGAGTATTGGAATGCTCTATTGACTGGCTATTAATTGGTGAGGAATCTCCCTATATTAAAGAGGCATTTATACTTGAAGACCCATCATGGATGACCGAAAAAGAACTGGCAGAATATCATGATAAAATACGTGATGGAAAATCGCCTATATATAAAGGAATGGAAGAGCTGGAGGATTCTGAAACTGCCGGATTAATATCCATGACCAGAGAAATTCTTAAGTCTGATACAGACTACTCGGTATCCCTGGCCGCAAATATCCGGTCGTTTCACCATGCCATAAAAACAGAAAACCGTTTAAATGGTATGGACAAAACTATAAAGGGGTTTGTGGCTGAAATTAAGGATATCAAGCAAAGCTCAAAACAAACTAACAAGATCAGGGAAAGTAATGGCGTAGTCGACAAAGGTGAAATCTTAAAAAAGAGGGCAACGTGATTTATGTGGAATTTTTTTCTCACCAGAAAATCTTGACAAAGAAATCATGGTGAGATCAATACAAACTTTCGACGCCAAAAAACACAAACCAAAAAACGTCGAAAATATCCCCCAGCACAATCCATCAAACCAAGTTTGAAAAAACACCAATTTCACCCCCTTGTAAACCACTTGTAAAGACCTTTGCCGGCCAAATATCACAATACTTAGTATTTAGATTTAACCCCTCTGGTCAACA
>JAUVKB010000010.1 GCA_030596405.1 Deltaproteobacteria bacterium | reverse complement strand
TATCCAGAATTTCCCTCACTACGGAATAAGGGTCATTCTTTCCCTCCATTATGGAGCTGATATATTTTCTCTTCAGGCCGGTTCCTTTCATCCCTTTAAAGATAAGATTTTGAAGTTCATCTTTCAGAACCAATCCGAGTTCAAGTTCAAGCCTTTGGAACTTGATTTTTTCAAGAGCTTTTGCCTCTTGCAAGAAATTATAATGCTCATATATGCCTTCTATAACTTCATCCTGACCAGTGATATTGGCCGGTTTGTCAGAGACACATACCGTCGGTAAAACCTTGGGTACCCAAGCTCCTTCAGGAATATTCGCCGCAGTAATGGCGCCCCGTAAATGCCTTATGAACGTTTCGGCGCCTTCGAGATCCGCTTTGTTCATAATTATGAGGTCGGCAATTTCCATGATGCCTGCTTTCATGGCCTGGATATCGTCTCCCATCCCCGGTGTAAAAACCACCAGGCAGGTATGGGCAAGGTGGATTATATCTATCTCATCCTGGCCGGTACCGAGTGTTTCGACTATTACAATATCTACTCCAAAAGCTTCTATTACCCGTATGATATCGTGGGTTGCGCGTGAAAGCCCTCCCATGGCTCCTCGTGACGCAATGCTGCGAATATAAACGCCCTGATCACGGGCATGTTTTTTCATGCGGATACGGTCGCCCAGCATCGCTCCTCCGGTAAAAGGGCTGCTCGGATCGACAAGAACAACGCCGACTTTTTTACCCTGTTTGCGAAATTTTGCAATTAAAATATCGGTAAGCGTGCTTTTTCCCGCTCCGCCTGCGCCTGTGATTCCGACAATCATGGCCTCTCCGGTGTGGGGATAAACCTGTTTCATTATCTCATGATGGCCCTCCCTTTCATTTTCCACCAGGGTGATTGTACGCGCAAGCATGCGCCGGTCTCCGGCCAGAAGTTTCTGTACCATTTCGTCAATATTATTTCCCGTCATTTTTTTATATTCTTTTCTATATATTCAATAAATTCACTTGAAAGAGAGCCGGCCCGGAAGACCCGGTCAACACCCATATCTTCCATTAAGGGGATATCTTCAACAGGAACGGTTCCGCCGACTATCAGAAGAACATCATCCAGATTATTCTTTTTCATTTCCGCAACGATTTTAGGGGTAAAGATAAGCTGTTCCCCGGAAAGGTAACTTAGACCCAACACATCGGCATCCTCATCAACAACAGCCTGGATTATATCCTCAACCTGGTTAAACATGCCAAGATACACAACTTCCATGCCGGCTTCCTTTAAAAGTGAAACTACAATCTTGGCTCCTCTATCATGCCCGTCAAGACCGACCTTGGTTATGACGGCTTTAATTTTTCTATCATCTGCCATATTAATATTAACTCCTTAGTTGTCCCGTGTATGGACAATAGTTATGCCACAGGATCAACTGAAAGCTCAGCGAAACCCTCAGCAAATTGAGCTCTTGCCAAAGATTTCGCAGCCGAAAACATAAGATAACAGCCCCCTGTTTCTCCGATACGGTTTTCTGCAATGAGCAATCAGATTAAAAGATTAGTTTATGTTAAGCCTAAATTATTACTTAAACGTAAATGGAGATTCTATTGTTTCCATAGGATCATAATGATGGCCCATAACCTCGCGAACAGTTCCGATCATTTCACCTGTGGTAGCGTTTGCCTTCGTGGCTTCGATCATCGCAGGCAGTGTATTTTTACCAGCTATTGCATCATCTTTCAGCCTTTGCATGGCAACCATAAGATTATCCCAGTTTCTGAGGCGTTTCTGCTCTTTAACATCGTTGATTTGCTGTTGGCCTGATTCCGGGGCGACTCTCTGAACACCAAGGGGTGTCTCTTTTTCCATATCAGATTTGAAGATATTTACTCCCACGATCAGTTTTTCACCGCTCTCGATCTCTTTTTGTCTGAGCAGCGCTTCATCTTCAAGTTTACGGTCAAGCCATTCGGTCCGAATTGCTTCATGCATTCCGCCGACGGAATCAATTTCCGCCATGGCTTCAAGGACTTTCTCTTCGATCTTGTCGGTCAAGCCTTCAATATAATATGATCCGCCAAGAGGATCAGCAACATTAGTTACACCGGTTTCATAAGCCAGTACCTGCTGTGTCCTCAGAGCCTGTAAATGTGATGCTTCGGTCGGCAGGCAAATCGGTTCATCATAAGAACAGCAATGGAGTGACTGTACTCCGCCTAAAACAGCGGCAAGAGCCTGATAACCTACCCGGATCAGGTTGTTCAGTGGCTGCTGCGGGACCAGTGAGCAGCCTGAAGTATGGACTGCAAAACGAAAATGCATGGCTCCCGGTTTTGTTGCACCATATTTTTCTTTCATCAACTTGGCCCACATTCTGCGTGCGGCACGGAGTTTAGCTATTTCTTCAAAAATATCTACATGGCAGGCCACATAAAAAGTAAATCTGGGGCCGAACTGATCAACATTCAAACCACGTTTGACCAGCTCATCAATATAGCACATGGCTATGCCGAAGCCGTAAGCCACTTCCTGAATTGCAGTAATGCCCTGCTCTCTTAAATCATACATATTAACGGTGGTATAATACCATTTGGGCATATTCAAGGTGCAATATTCCATAATATCGCAACCAAGTTTGATAGCCAGATCAAGGGGGGAGGCCGGTTTAAAACCGCAATATCCAAAGTGAATAGGATCGTTTTGCACTGATCCGCGGAGTTTTGCTATGTCGAATCCGGCGCCTTGGGCAACGGCAATATACTGGGCCATGGTTGCGACGGCCGAAGGAGCTGCCGTGATCAGGGACCAGCTTACCTGATCCAGGGGAATGTCCTTGGTCAGAGTTTCCATATCTTTAATATTAGTAATGTTAACTCCGGTCAACCCGACTTCATTGGCCGCCCAGGGATGATCCGCATCCAGGCCCATTTCATAGGTAACGTCGGCAATTGTGTTCAGGCCTGTTCCGCCCTGTTCCGCCAGATATTTCAACCGAGCATGGGTATCAGCCGGTGAGCCGATTCCAACAACCTCTCTTTTGGTCCATATCCGCCCCCGGAACATATTGGCATGGATTCCACGGGTATAAGGATACTGACCGGCATCGCCCACTTTTTCTTTATAATGTTTTTCTGCGTCAAAATCCTTTGGCGTGTAGATCTCCTTGGTGTCAAGCCCGGACCAGGTTTTGAAACTATTCGGTTTTTCATAATAGCCCTTGAGATATTCTCCCCAGTCCTCTTCCTTTTCGCTTGCAGCATCTGTTTTTATTTCTTCGGTTTGGCTCATCTTGCTTCCTCCTTCTTAACGAGACAGTTAATTAAACAAAAATATTAATATATTACATAATTAGAGTGTAATTATTTTTAACTAACGCGCCTATAGACGCAAACTTCTTAAAAAGTTACCGATGATTTAATATAACTAACCGCAAGTTTAATTAATGTCAAGATTTTTTTAAAAATTTAAGTGAAAAAATTATTTTTGTTGTTGACTATAACGCAGGTATATGATTTTTTACAAAAATTATATTTTGTCTTTCTTCAAAAGCCCCCCTGTTTTTCAAAACTTGATATATCCAAATATATCGAACAGTAAAAACTGTGCCTTGTTTAAATTCTTAATTAAAATTCAAGCAACGCGATAATTTTGACTGCTTAAAAGGACTAAATTTGAAAAAAAAGGGGGATAATAATTTCAGGGGGCTGGATAAAAGTTTACGAATACAGAGAATTATTGATACCGCTACTGAACTCTTTCACAAAAAAGGATACAGGTCCACTACCCTTGAAGATGTGGCCAAAGAGATAGGGATAACCAAAGCCGCATTATATCATTATGTTTCGAGTAAAGAGAACCTCCTTTCTATAATTTATATTAAGGCGCTTGAAAGTATTTTCAAAAATACTAATAAAATCGCTGAGATGAATCTTCCGCCGGATGAAAAAATGCGTCTTATTATAAGTAACCATGTTAAAGATATCAGCATAAAATCACTCTCTATTCTATCTGTTTTTTTTGCAGAGGAGAACCAGCTTTCATTAGCGGATTTTAAAGGAATCCAAAATGAAAAAAAAAAATATAACCAAATATTAGAAAAAATTATTGAGGAAGGAATCGAGCAGGGACTGTTCAGGGATAGCGATCCTAAGCTGCAAACATATGGAATACTGGGAACGTGCAACTGGATATATAAATGGTATAAGGCAGGCTATACTCCTTACACACCAGACCAGATTACCGATCATATCATAAATCTCCTTGAAAGAGGTTATCTTGCACCCGAAAGTACAGCAGGCCGAACCGCAGAGGAAAAACAGATAGAGAGGATCATGAAAAAAGAGAGAGGCGGCAAAAAAAAGGCCTTAAATGAATTAAGGGAGCAGTGCCGAATTTTGATTAATCTCATAGACAATATAGAAAACGGCAACAGATGATCCCAGGGAGGATACATTCAGGCGTTGCTGGCCAAAATTTCTTTACAATTTAAGCTATCCTTTTTTATTGACAAGAAAACAAAATTAAGTATAGTATCAGTGTTTTGAAAAATATTGTTGTCGAACAGCATTGATTTTCTTGCAATATGGAATTTAAAAATACTATAATT
Source organism: Deltaproteobacteria bacterium (assembly GCA_030596405.1). Classification (GTDB taxonomy): domain Bacteria; phylum Desulfobacterota; class Desulfobacteria; order Desulfobacterales; family JAUVKB01; genus JAUVKB01. The sequence continues at coordinate 18,076 of JAUVKB010000010.1, read as the reverse complement.
TGAGAGGAGGTGGCTATAAAAACGTCCATAGGTGTTGGGAAAAAGAAATTTCTATATTATAAAATTATAGATAGTTAATTTATAAGAAATGGAGGTACAACAATGGCAAAACACGAGACCCCCTTGCTGGATCAGCTTTCATCCGGTCCATGGCCTAGCTTTGTAGATGATTTAAAACAGGAGGCCGAATCAAGGACAAAAAATGAAAACAATATAGACTACCAAATCCCTACCGATGCTGTTGACGATCTGCTGGGAGTGCTTGAACTTTCGTTCAAACACGGAAGAACTCACTGGAAACACGGTGGAATCGTCGGTGTGTTCGGCTATGGAGGCGGAGTTATCGGAAGGTATTGCGATCAACCGGAAGAATTCCCGGGAGTTGCGCATTTTCATACCATGCGGGTAAGCCAGCCGGCCGGCAAGTTTTATACCACAAAATATCTAAAAGATATTTGCGATCTATGGGAACGCCGCGGCAGTGGTATTACCAATATGCACGGTTCAACCGGAGATATCATTTTCATCGGCACGACAACCCCGCAGCTTGAAGAGGTTTTTTATGAATTAACCCACAATCTCAATCAGGATCTGGGCGGATCCGGTTCAAACCTGAGGACGCCGTCGGACTGTATCGGCCAGGCACGTTGTGAGTATGCGTGTTACGATACGCAGGCGATCTGTCATGAACTTACCAATTATTATCAGGATGAACTCCATCGCCCGGCTTTTCCGTATAAATTCAAATTTAAATTTGACGGGTGCCCAAACTGCTGCGTTGCCTCGATTGCCCGTTCCGACCTTTCTTTTATCGGCACATGGAGAGATGACATCAGGATAGACCAGGAAGCGGTTCAGGGATATGTCGGAGGCGAACTTGCTCCCAATGCAGGCGCTCATTCCGGCCGTGACTGGGGCCCGTTTGATATCCAAAAAGAGGTTATAAATCTTTGTCCCACCGATTGCATGCGCTATGAAAACGGCAAGCTTGAGATAAACACGAAAGAATGTACCCGCTGCATGCATTGTATCAATGTAATGCCCAGAGCCCTTAGAATCGGCAATGACAGGGGATGTTCAATACTTGCCGGCGCCAAGGCTCCTATCCTTGACGGAGCGCAGATGGGATCTCTTATTGTTCCGTTTATAAAGGTTGAAGATCCTTATGATGAAATAAAAGAAAAAGTTATTGAACCTATCTGGGACTGGTGGATGGAAGAAGGAAAGAACCGTGAAAGACTCGGCGAACTCATGAAACGACAGGGTTTCCAGAGACTGCTTGAAGCTACAGGGTTTGATCCTGTCCCGCAAATGGTTCAGGAACCACGCTCCAATCCATATATATTCTGGAAAGAAGATGAGGTTGAGGGCGGTTTTGAGCGTGATATCAACGAATTCAGAAAATATCATAAGAGATAGGGGGTAATGACCATGGCATTTATTTCTTCAGGTTACAATCCAGACAAACCGATGGCAGACAGGATAACAGACATCGGTCCGAGAAAATATGATGAATTTTATCCCCCTGTTATAGCTAAAAACAAGGGAAAATGGCTTTATCATGAAATTTTAGAACCAGGCGTTCTGGTTCATGTTTCAGAAACAGGCGATGAGGTTTACACAGTGCGGGTCGGGGGCTGCCGTCTTATGAGCATAACCCATATCCGTGAACTTTGTGAAATTGCTGATAAACATTGTGATGGGCATGTCCGGTTCACCACAAGAAACAACATAGAGTTTATGGTTGACAGCAAAAACAAGGTCGCTCCTTTAAAAGAGGATCTTTTGAGCAGGAAATTTCCCGGAGGAAGCTACAAGTTTCCGGTTGGCGGCACAGGAGCGGGTATAACCAATATTATACACACCCAGGGCTGGATACACTGCCATACGCCGGCGACCGATGCATCCGGCACTGTAAAGGCCACGCTCGATGTTCTTTTTGATGACTTTACAAACATGAGGCTTCCCGCGCATCTGCGGGTATCAATGGCCTGCTGTTTGAACATGTGCGGCGCGGTCCATTGCTCGGACATCGCAATTCTGGGCTACCACCGCAAACCGCCCATGCTTGATCATGAATATTTAGACAAGATGTGTGAAATTCCGCTAGCTATAGCCGCCTGTCCGACCGCAGCGGTTAAACCTGCTAAAGTTACCCTCGATAACGGTACAGAGGTAAAAAGTGTAGCGGTAAACAATAGCAGATGTATGTTCTGCGGCAACTGTTATACAATGTGCCCTTCCATGCCGCTTGCAGATACCGAGGGTGACGGGATCGTGCTGATGGCCGGAGGAAAGGTGTCCAACAGGATCAGCGCTCCGAAGTTTTCCAAGGTCGTTGTTGCTTTTATTCCAAATGAAATGCCGCGCTGGCCTACAATGACAAAAACGATTCAGAAAATGGTCGAAGCCTATGCAAAGGACGCCAACAAGTATGAGCGTCTTGGCGAGTGGGCGGAAAGGATCGGATGGGAAAGATTCTTTGAAAAATGTGATCTTGAATTTACCCATCATCTTATTGATGATTTTCGTGATCCTGCATATTATACCTGGCGTCAGACATCTCAATTTAAATTTTAATTATAAAAAAACGCAAAGGGCCGGCAGCGTTGTCGCGCACAGGTCCTTTGCGTTTAATTGAAAAGGGGTTAAAATGGAATATGCAGAAGCAGTTGAAAAAATAAAGGAAGGACTGACAAAAAAACTTAAGACAAAATCAAAGTTTTATTTCAATGACCTTTCAAAAATATTAGGCTTAAAACCGAGAGAAGCTAAAAAACTGGTCAACAAAATGATTGTAGAGCAAGTCCTTGAATACTGGTCGAGCGGAAGCACTACAATGTACGGCCTTGTCGGCACTGGAAAGCAGGCTTCTGCCGAACACGAAGATTAATTTTTACGAAAATTTTTAAAAAACCCGTGCAGAACCGTTTATGAACTGTCCAAGAATAATAATTTCAGCACTGCGCGGGGGGTCGGGCAAAACCATACTTTCCGTAGGCATTGTGGCTGCTTTACGCAAACGCGGTTACTATGTCGCACCTTTTAAAAAAGGTCCGGATTATATCGATGCGGGCTGGCTCGCCACGGCGGCTTGCCAGCCTTGCTATAACCTGGACACCTTCCTGATAAAAAAAGAACGGATCCTTGACTCATTTCTGTTACACTCTTCTAATTGTGATATTGCAGTCATCGAGGGCAATCGCGGCCTTTACGATGGTATAGACATCAAAGGGACTACCAGCACTGCAGAACTTGCAAAATTCTTACAGACACCGGTTATTCTTTGCATAGATTGCACCAAAACGACGCGCACCATGGCCGCCGCCGTCCTGGGGTGCATGCATTTTGATCCGGATGTTTTGATAAAAGCGGTTATTTTAAACCGTGTTGCCGGAACAAGGCATGAAAATATCCTGCGAAAGAGTATAGAATATCACTGCAAAATACCTGTGCTTGGAGCCATACCGAAACTGGGCAAACAATACTTTCCCGAACGTCACATGGGCCTGATTCCCACCCCGGAACATTCATGGGCAAACGATTCGATTGATGCGGCTTCCAGGATAGCGGAACAATATCTTGATCTTGATGCCATAAATGCGATCGCTCAGGATGTGCCCATTCAGAAATCTGTTCAAAAACCTGTTCAAAAGTTAGGGGCCGTAAAAAAAAAAGCGCCCTGCATGAAATGTCCGCCTAGAATCGGCATAGTCAAAGATTCGGCTTTCCAATTTTACTACCCCGAAAATATTGAAGCCCTTGTTTCAGAAGGAGCGGAAACGGTCTTTATAAGCCCTCTTTCCGATAAATCGATCCCGGTCGTAGACGCCCTTTATATCGGCGGGGGATTCCCTGAAACACATGCTAAAGAACTGGCTGAAAATACAAACTTTAAAAATCAATTAAAGTTGCTGGCAAAAGACGGTTTCCCGATATATGCTGAATGTGGCGGTCTGATGTTCCTTGGTGAAGAACTTGTTATAGAAGGAAGATCATATCCCATGGCAGGAGTTTTGCCTATTATTTTTGGTCTTTCCACAAAACCCCAGGGGCACGGATATACAGTTATTGCAGTAGAGGGAAAAAATCCCTATTTTGAAATCGGAACCGAACTCATGGGGCATGAGTTTCACTATTCGCGGGTTTTAAAATGGAAAGGGGACAATAACGACCTGGTATTTAAGATGAAAAGAGGGACAGGATTTATTGATAAAAGGGACGGCATTTGTTACAAAAATGTCCTTGCAACATATACCCATTTGCATGCACTGGGGACACCCTCATGGGCAAAGGCCCTTGTTCGCAACGCGATTTTATATAAAAATCAAAATAGCCAAAACAGAAAAAGGGCAAGCATCTAAATTTAAGATACTTGCCCTTTTATTATCGGTTACTATTTTTTTGTCTTAGGATGGCACTTAGTGCACGTGGTCGGCGCAGCGCCTTTATCTTTTGATTTCAGCCCTTTTTCCTTATTGAATTTTTTATGGCAACCCTTGCAGTTTGCATGTATTGCATTGGCATGGTACTCCAGCTTTTGTTCCTTTGACAGCCCCTTTGCCGCTTTTCCAGTTATATAACCGGCTTTCTTGTGGCATTCGATACAATTTTGAACCTCGTCACCCTCTTTAAGATTGTCCAGCGGTTTATTGTTTTTATCGTGGTGGCATTCTCCGCAACCGGCCTTATACTCTTCCACATGCTTTTTGTGAGAAAACGCAACTATACTCTTTTTGTGTTTTTCATAAGCTTTGTTTTCCATTTTGACCACATCAGGCACGGATGTCCCTGCATAGATACCTGCTGCAATAAACAGGGTGGCAAATCCGGCAATTAATGCGACCAGTAATAAAGACTTTTTTCCCATAACTAAAATTTACCTCCTTTAATTGTTAATTAAAATTTAAAATTATCAAAATAAAAATAGTCTGTCAACTGTAAATCTTATATGACAAAAATATTTTTGATCAACTTATTTAAACATTTTCAGATAGTTGGAAAAAAGTCTTGGGCTGACTCGTGATAAACGGTCAAAATCCGATATCAGCTCCAGCCCGGGAACTATAGCCCTTACAACCGGTATCCCTAAATCCTTTCTCGTCAGATTTACATACACGGGTCGGTATCCATTGGCGGTAAAACTTTTTTCCAGAAGTTTAAGGTCAAGATAATGACTGCCGGTAGAGTAGTCCGGTAAATCCTCAAACCGATTGCAGGGCAGATCCTCAGGTAACTGTGCGGAAGGATTTCCATAGGGATAGGGGTAAGGTGTCTCCGTTATTGCGGATAATATGGCCTTTTTGGCGTCGAGATGCGCGGCTGCGCCCGCGATTATATTTCCGCCCTGGTCAATAACAAAACACTTATAACACGGCACTCCTGGTCTGGAAGAAATGTCCCGGAACTGAATCCATATACCTTTTGCCCTATAATCCGCCAGAAGCGAAGCGACCTTGGGCTCGTTTGACTCAAGCCTGAAACACTTCTTATGGTCATAAGGACTTACACCCTCTCCGTCTCGCTCGATCAATTCCAGCAAAGCATTGACTTTAGCCTCCTCAATAGTGTTCCCGGATGCCAGGCCTGTTGAACCGAGCGCTGAAAAAAGGCTGATCTCATCCAGGTTGCAAAACATAAAAACGCACTGCGCCGGAACCATAACAGGGGCCATAACCGGATAGAGCCCGTCGCCTGCCTGCATTTCACTTTCAAGCCAGTACAGGGGTTCATTTTTGTATGGGGTTTCCAAAGACAGGCTGTTCGGGTCCATAGCAGCCTGATTCCCTGAAACAAGATCCTCATAGGTGGAATAAACCAGGGGATAATCTCTTGCAAAACCCTTTGCACCGCCGCCGTCAAAGCTTGCAAAGGATGAACACCGTTCTACTATCTCCATAGCATAGGAAGCCCGTGCCCGAGCAATGGAAAGACCCCTGCCGTAAGCAGTTTGAAAACCGGAAACCAGGTAGTTGTGCCTGTTATTTTGTACTGAAAGATCCAGTCGCCATTTTCTAAGAAGAGCGCACGGACTCAAGGATGAAACATGACGCATCTCTATATCGGCGATAAAATCAGCCGCATTAAGCTTATCCAATGCATGTGCGGCAGTCTCTTCAGGCGATGGTTCCGCAGTGTCCGTATCTCCAGCAATTATTTTTCCAGCCACCTGCTTATAAACTTCATTGATATTTAATTTGTCACGCTCTGTTTCCAAAAGTTGTTTTTCGGTTAACGGCCAGGGCAATTTTACTTTATCAGGTGCGGGCAGAGGTTTATGAGCCGATATATTGGCCCTGAAAAGCTCAATCCATTGAGAATGGAGTTTTTGGTCGTCTATAAGAAATGATTTTATATAAATGAGGGGAGTATGAACCGAAAGTCTTTGAGCCTCCGTCAAGTTGCAAGTCCCGCAAAATTTGCCGAATTTATCAGACAACCCCAATTTATTAGACAACAAAGAGACTTCATACAATAGAGCAAGCAGGATTGTATCGTTTTTTTCCGTCTTTTCAATTAACCGGTTGAAACGGTTTTCGTCAAATTGACCAATTGTTTCCAGCAGGTATTTATGCATAAACTCATCGTTAGGATGAACACGTAAATAGGAAAGCAACTTGTCAAATTCGATATTTTCTTCAGGAAAACAAAAGAAATATCCTGCACCGGAGGCCGTATTTCTCAATCGTAATTTATATTGTATCTGCATTGCCGATTGATCGGTTTTTTGGATCATCTTTGCAAGCCCCTGTAAAGATTATAAAAATAAAAACTATAAAAATAAAAGTGGGAATAAGTTTAAAAACCTATTCCCACTTTGAGAGACCTTTAAATGATATCTTTAAAACAATAGAATAAATAAAATCATACCTGCCGTATATACGTAACTACTTTATAAGCTCGGATGAAGCAGACCTGATCGATTTTCCTGCAAGAGGATTGTAAAGCTTCATAATTGCAACCTTCATCACATCCAGAGACTGCACTTCCGCAATAATACCCATCAAGGTGTTTTCCGCCTCCTCCGGCAGTTCACAGGCGCTGGAAGAATCGAAAATTAATTCAGGAAAACTTTTAACCAGTTTTTTCTGTTCCTTTTTAGCAAGATTTACCTGGATCGCCTTTTTACCGTCTATTTCCTTGACGTTATCGGCCAGCCCGGCATCTTCAATCTTCTTGAGCTTCTCATCATTCATAAAAATGTTGATATAATAGTCTGCCATACTATACTGCCTCCTTTTTAGCCAAAATTTTGGTGTGGATAAATTAATAAATAACCCGAAATCCGTTTTTAGAATTTAGAGCCGATTCTGTTAATATTATTTTTATATTATGTTGTTTATCTGTTGTCAAGGGGCTTGTTGCCTGCATTTCAGGACAAATGCATCTGCCCTTGAACCGCTTTGAACTATTGACAAACAGCCTGCCCTTGCCATAGAATCTTATGATAAAATTACAGGCCGTCAGGTTTGGAACTATTAATAAAAGATAGAGTAAAATATAGAAAAGGGGCGCAAATATCGATATGAGAATCTATCATTACCCTTCAAAATCGGCTGAAGCAAGAGTCGTATCAATTGCAAACCGGGGCGCTGGCTTTAAAAAAAAGGATTTTACAGAAGTCAATCGTATCCTTGAGGACGTAAAAAAACATGGTGACAGCGCCCTTATAAAATATGTAAATCGTTTTGACTCTCCGGGTTTGACTGCCGTATCTTTAAAAGTAACAGCAGAAGAAATCAGGGCTGCATCAAAAAAAGTGGATCGAAACTTTATACGATCTTTAAACCGAGCGGCTTCTCAGATAGAAGCGTTCCATAAACAGCAGACAAGTAAATCCTGGATAAATACGAAAAGGCCGGGCACGCTTCTCGGGCAAATGGTAAACCCTGTCGATGCGGCGGGAGTCTATGTTCCGGGGGGAAAGGGCGGAAAAACCCCATTGGTTTCTTCAGTGCTGATGGGCGTTATTCCAGCCAGGATTGCCGGTGTAAGAAAAGTATTGATGGCAACTCCGCCGATGAAAGACGGAACCGTAAACCCCCATCTTCTTATAGCAGCAAAAAAGGCCAGTGTTGACGCTATATACAAGATCGGCAGTGCATGGGCAATTGCAGCGCTTGCTTACGGCACCGAAACTATTCCAAAAACCGACGTTATTGTCGGGCCCGGCAATATTTATGTGACGATTGCCAAAAAAATTGTGGCGGGAACTGTTGGAATCGATATGATAGCAGGGCCTAGCGAAATCATGGTTATTGCAGACGCAGCCGCAAATCCCGAATACATTGCGGCAGATCTTCTTTCCCAGGCTGAACATGATATGCTTGCTTCTTCCATTCTGGTGACGGATTCAAAAGAAACCGCTCAAGCGGTCGTTCTTGCCGTAAAAAAACAGGTCAAACATCTTGCACGAAAAGAGATTGCGGAAAAGTCACTTGAAAAATTCGGCGCAGCAATAGTGGTGCCTGACCTTGATGTCGCGATCGAGCTTGCAAACCGGATGGCTCCGGAACACCTTGAACTTCAAATCGACACGCCCTTTGAGTATATCGGCAAAATCCGCAATGCAGGCGCTCTGTTTATCGGAAGCTATACTCCCGAGCCGGTGGGCGATTACATTGCAGGACCGAATCATGTGCTTCCGACCGCGGGCACGGCAAGATTTTCTTCTGCATTATCGGTAAATCACTTTATTAAAACGACCAGCATCATACATTATAGTAAAGATGCCTTTAAAAAAGAAGCAAACGACATTATCCGCCTTGCAGAAATTGAAAGGCTGGATGCGCATGCAAATGCCGTGAAGATCAGGTTAAAGCATTAAAGGTTAATTCATCGGGCCACTCTCTTTCATGGCCGTCCATGAGCCCCTTTTTACACGCATCGATAACCACACGGCCATTATCAAATATCATATCACGGCCGGGATCCACATTATTAAAAAGTTTCCACAGCATCAAAGAGTCGTCGGACAAATCTATCTCCTTATCAAACAGGATAAAGATATTAAATATATTAAGATCGTTCAGGCCGAGCAAAAGCAAAGCAAAATCTTTTCCGCTGCGCCCGCTAGTTTTTTCTATTGAAGTCGTTTTTTCTACTGAAACTGTTTTTTCTACTGAAGCTATTTTTTCTACTGAAACAACAATGATATGATTGGCATGATTTTCATTTTCCGATAATTCCCGGAACATATATTTACATCCATTTACTCCCGGCACATTCTTTTTTACAAGGCCTTCCAGATCACCGCAAAGACGAAATTCGGATGTTAAACTTTTCTGCGCCCTGGAAGGTTCTCCTTTAAATCTTGTTGTAAGATCGATCCCGATCTTGCTTCCAAATTTTGGATATGGTGAACAATGGTCAAGAACGTCGAGAACACCATTGGCAACAGTAATGTCGGATGTTATGTCAAGCTTTGTGATAAGCTCCTTGATTACGCTCTGGGGCTGATGTGGATCAATATTTTTGTCAACGACTACTATCGCTTTGCAGAAACTCATCTGCCCCTGCCCCCATAGCCCGCTGATTATTTTTTGCGCATGTCCCGGATACTCTTTGTCGATGGAAACAATAACTATATTATGGAATACGCCTTCCCATGGAAACCAGTATTCATTGATTTCCGGCATAACCGCCTGAAGCATCGGAAGAAACATGCGTTCGGTCGCTTTGGCCAGATAGCAGTCCTCCATGGGCGGACGCCCGACAAGTGTGGCGCTGTCAACCGATTTTTTCCGATGGGTCAATGCCGTTACGTGGAAAACCGGATAGTAATCCGCCAGCGAATAATAACCGGTGTGATCTCCAAACGGCCCTTCAAGCTTTAGTTCACCCGGATCAACATACCCTTCAAGAACAAATTCGGCCTCAGCCGGAACTTCCAGATCGACTGTTATGCATTTTGCCATAATAACCGGTTTTTTCCGTATAAACCCGGCAAGGAGCATTTCATCTATCCCTCTCGGCAAAGGGGCGGTTGCAGCATATGTTGTCGCTGGATCAGCGCCGATGGCAACCGCGACCGGCATCCTTTTACCACTTGCGCAATATTCATTATAATAATGCGATCCATCCTTGTGGATATGCCAGTGCATGCCGGTGGAGTTTTTATTAAAAATCTGCATTCTGTACATTCCAACGTTACGTTTCCCTGTGACAAGGCTTTTGGTAAATACCAGTGGAAGCGTAATAAACGGACCGGCATCCTTGGACCAGCAGTGAAGCACTGGAAGCGCCGACAAGTCAACCATATCAGATTTATAAACAACTTCCTGGCACGGAGGAGTCCCCAACCGGAAAGATCGTGGGAAAAATTTTGTAACGCCAAGGGCCATCGGGATTATATTTATGGCCTCTTTTAAACTTTTTGGAGGATTAAAATCCATATATTCGCGTACCCGCTCACCTAACCTGTCAAGGTGATCTACCCCCAGCGCCATGCAGATCCTGCGGGGGCTTCCGAAAATATTTGTAGCAACCGGAAAAGTTGAGCCTGCCACGTTCTCAAAAAAAAGGGCTTTCCCCCCATCCGGGCTCTTTGATTCCCTGTCTGTCAGCCTGCTTATCTCAATGCAGGGGGAAACAGAATGCCGGATGTATTTAAGCTCTTTCGCCCTGTCGAGAACCTTTAAAAAATTTCTTAAATTTTTAAACAATTTTATCTTTCCCCCATTCTTTTACAAGATCATGTTTAATGTCAAGGTGGTCCAAAACCCTGGCAATAACGGAATCGATAAGATCTGATACGGTTTTGGGATTAAAATAAAAACCAGGGGAAGCAGGCATTATTGTGACGCCGGAAACAGCGGCTTTATACATATTCCTTAAATGAACAACGCTCAATGGGGTTTCCCGTGTCAAGAGGATCAAGGGACGTTTTTCCTTCAGGCAAACATCTGCGGCCCTGTGAATGAGGTTGTCGGATATCCCGGAAGCAATAGCGCCCAGGGTCTTCATGGAACATGGAGCAATTACCATACCGTTATGCTTAAATGACCCGCTTGCAGGAGGGGCAAAAAAATCATCTGTATCATAAGCGTTCAGTCTGGCTTGTTTATGAAAGACAACGCCTTTATCCTTTAGAAAAGATTGAAAAGATCCGCCCTTGTAACCGGTTTCATGCTCAAGCACCGTTCCACCAGCCTTTGAAATAACAAGATATACTTCAACGGGCATGGCCAAAAGCGACTTTAAAAGGTTTATCCCGTAAATGGAACCGGAAGCGCCGCATATTGAAACAATTATTCTTTTATTCACATCCACCGCCAAACCAGTTCGTCGGCAAAAATACCGACGAATAATATGATTGAAATTAAACTGTTTATGTAAAAAAAAGCAATGTCGATCTTGCTGAGATCAAATGGTTTTACCAGCCGGTGCTCTATCACAAACAAGAGTCCGATGATAAACACCGCTCCTAAGTATATTGCGTTCATTTCAAAAAAGATATAGATCATTAAAAAAAACCAAAAAGAAAAAAAGTGTAAAACAGAAGAAATAAAAAGCGCCTTTTTTATACCAAAATAAACAGGTATTGAAAAAAGACCGGCTTTTTTGTCAAAGTCAATATCCTGGCATGCATAAAGGATATCAAAACCGGTTATATAGGTCAAAAGAGCAAGGCAAAGAAACAAAACAGGCAATGAAAAAGTATTTGTCAATGCTATCCATGCTCCCAGAGGCGCAAGAGATATGGCAAAACCAAGATAAAAATGGCAAAGCCATGTAATTCTTTTGGAAAAAGAATAGGAAAAAAGTACCGCAAGAACGGGAACTGATAAATACAGGCAGAGACTGCCGAGCATGGCCGAGGCAAAGATAAACAGACCCGAAAAAAAAACAACAAACAGTTTTGCCGATGTTTTGGGAAGTTCTGCGGCAGGTATCGCGCGGTCGGCAGTGCGTGGGTTTTTTGCGTCAAACACGGCATCTGCAATCCGGTTAAATCCCATGGCGGCGGAACGCGCCCCGGTCATGGCAATAATTATCCAGAAAATATCCCTAAACGTCATCGGATGTTGGCGCTGCGCGAGTATGACTGCCGAAAGCGCAAAGGGCAACGCAAATACCGTATGACCAAATTTGATCATACGGCCATATATCAGCGTCTGTTTTAATAATGCACGGCCTTTCCTTTTAATAATACCGTTCAATCTGCATCCCTATGCCGTCAATCGGTGCGCCGCAATATAGGCGGCATCCATTTTTATTTTTATCATCTTTGTAAAGATCCTTCCTGAAAAACCTGTGTTACAGGGCTGATCGGCGCTATAGCGGCTTCCATACTTTCAATAAGATGGATCAAGGTTGATTCATCATTTGCGGAAACAGTTATCCCGCTTAAGGTTTTGCTTAATGTATCCAACATTTCTTTCTCGACTAAATCCTGTTTGTTCAGCACACGGAGCAAAGGTATGTGTTGGAGATTAAGTTCCGCAAGTATTTTTTCTACCGATTCTATCTGACTTTCAAAACGTGTATTGCTTATGTCGATCACATGAAGCAGAAGATCCGCGCTTTTGAGTTCTTCAAGTGTTGCCCTGAAAGAAACCATAAGATCTTTGGGAAGATTTTTAATAAATCCCACCGTGTCCGTAATAATGACCTCCGTATCTTTCGGGAATTTAAGACGCCTGCTCGAAGGATCGAGAGTGGCAAAAAGCCGGCTTTCAGCCAGAACATTACTCTTTGTGAGGGTGTTGAGAAGAGTCGATTTTCCAGCATTTGTATACCCGATGATAGAGACCACGGGAAGGCCCCTTTTGCTCCGTCTGGCTTTTTGCTGCTTCCGTTGTTTAATAACAAGAGACAATGCTTTTTCGAGTCGGGTAATCCGCTCACGCACACGTCTGCGGTTAATCTCCAGCTTGGTTTCACCAGGGCCGCGCCCGCCGATACCTCCGGTTAACCGTGACATGGCGGTATTTTTTACAACAAGACGCGGAAGCAGGTACTTAAGCTGTGCAAGTTCAACCTGGAGTTTTCCTTCTTTTGTTCTTGCACGTTGTGCAAAAATATCGAGAATCAATTGGGTTCTGTCAATAACCTTCAGATCGATTTGGTCCGTAATTCTCCTTATCTGGGACGGGTTTAATTCCTGATCAAAAATGATCATTGTAGCGCCCTTATAAAGGGCACAAATAACCAGATCCTGGATTTTTCCGCGTCCCATAAGCAGCCTGGGGTCGGCTTTTTTCCGTTGCTGTAAAACACTCCCCGCCACATCGATTCCACCGGACTTTGCGAGTTCTGCAAGCTCTGACAAAGAGTCCATTGACAGATGCCTGGAGACCGTTGAAACACTTACAAGAAGAGCCCTTTCTTTGCCTCTATCCGCATCATATAAAGCCCTTACATGGCTGAGTTCGGCTTCAATGCCACGGATGAATTCAAGACATCCTGTGTTCAGATGATTACAATCAAGAGGCGGGAGTATTCTGTAAGGTTTTTCAACAGCGCCTTTTGGAAGGATATGGCTCAGATGGAGCTGATACGGCATGCCTTCCTCTGTTACTGTTATTGCTCCCATGATGTCCAGTCTTAAGAGTACAAGATCGGCAAAGTCATCCTGTGTAAGCGGCTCACTGTTAAGGTGTGTGTGTATGCACCGCAGCCCCTTTAAACGACCTGGAGTCGCTCGATAATTACTGATATCAGGGATAACAATCTTTTGATGGTCTCCCACAATAACATAGACTATTTTTCCCCGGCGGTTAATCAAGACACCGATCTGACAACGTATTTCAGCCGAAAGTTTGCTGATTTCACGCGCAATTTCAGATGTAATTACAAATTCAGGGGGAATGTTGCGCCGATATAAATTTTCAAGTCTCCGGATTTGACTTGCCTTAAGTCTGCCGGTATTTCCAAAAAGCCTTTTCATAAGTATTAGAAAATCAGCGCACTATAATTTAATCTATAATTTAATGGGGTTATCAACTCATTACATTTTCCGGCGCTGGATTTTCAAAGCGGGTGTAGGTATTTAAAAAAGTCAATTGCACTGTCCCGATCGGACCGTTCCGCTGTTTGGCAATTATTATTTCCGCTTTGCCTTTGTTTGGATTATCTTCAGCATTGTTGTAAACTTCGTCCCTGTAGATAAACGCCACAACGTCTGCATCCTGTTCCAGTGCGCCGGATTCCCTCAAATCCGAAAGCATCGGACGTTTATCCTGCCGTTCCTCCACCTTTCTGTTTAGCTGGGATAACGCCACAACCGGAAGATAAAGTTCTTTGGCCAAGGCTTTTAATGCTCTGGATATTTCCGAAATCTCAAGGTCTCTACGCTCAGCCGAAGACCGTCCTTTCATTAGCTGAAGATAATCAATAATGACAAGACCAAGGCCTTTATCCATTTTTAATCTGCGCGCCTTGGCTCTTATTTCCATAACTGAAATATTTGGAGAATCATCAATATAGATAGGAGCCTCAGATAACATGTCGGCGGCATCCGTCAGATTAACCCAGTCTTCCCTGCTGAAAAAACCGCTGCGCAAGCGGGATGAATCGACCCTGGCCTCGGAACAGAGCATACGCAGCGACAACTGTTCCTTTGACATCTCAAGAGAGAATATTGCAACAGGAATATTTGAATCGACCGCCGCATTTTTTGCAATGTTAAGGGCAAAAGCCGTTTTGCCCATACTTGGGCGTCCGGCAATAATCAATAGATCCGATTTTTGAAAACCCGAGGTCTTATAATCCAGTTTTTTATAACCAGTGGGGACACCTGTCACCAGGCTTTTACTCCCCTGAAGCTCTTCAAGAGCGTCAATACTCCCTTCAATTATCTTGCTGATCGGATAAAATGACGGGTTAATTTTGTTTTCTGATATTTCAAAAATGGAATGTTCTGCAAAATCAATGAGTTCTTCAACATCACCCCGGTCTTCATAACATCGCTTGGCTATGATGTTTGTCTTTTCAATAAGATTCCTTAAGCATGCCTTGTCATGGATAATCCTTGCATAATGATGTGCATTTACCGCAACAGGGATGGTATCCATAAGCTTGGCCAAATATGTCGCTCCGCCAATCTTTTCTAATTGACCTTTTTCTCTTAGAATATTGGCAAGAGTAACAAGATCTATCGGTTCACTTTTTGAAAAGAGTTCCGCGACAGCGGAAAAAATTGTTTGATGAACAGACCTGTAAAAATCCCCAGGCGACAGGATTTCAAGAACATCAAACAAAGTTTCGTTATCTATCAGAATTGCACTGAGTATAGACTCCTCTGCTTCTATGTTTTGAGGGGGGATATGATACAGAGAGGGATCTTTTCCAATTTGCAACCGGCTATCGACCATTAAAAAAATCCTGATCTAAATATTATTCTGATGTGATTTCAACGGTAATTTGGGGTTCAACATCTCTGTAAATTCGAACGGGAATTTGATATGTGCCTATAGCTTTAATAGGTTCAGCCAGTAAAATCATTCTCTTTTCCAATTGAATATCCTGGACGGCAAGGGCATTAACAATATCACGGGCGATGACTGAACCGTACAATTTGCCTTCATTACTGACTTTTTCAACGATTTTACATACAACGCCATCGAGTCTTTTGGCCATCTCCTCAGCAAAGCTCTTTTCCTTGGCAATCTGTAGATCAAATTTTGTCTTTACCTGCTCCAGCATCCTGCGATTTTTAGGCGTGGCTTTTACAGCTTTATTCTGGGGGAAAAGATAATTACGGGCATAACCGTCTGCCACAGTCAACTCACTGCCGATAATGCCGAGAGAATTAATTGTTTCTTTTAAAATTACTTTCATTTTTGAACCTCCATTTCATCGTGAAAAAAAATGATAATTCAGCAGCATTATTCACGATGAACTCTTTTTTATTTCTAATTTTCTGAAATTCAGCCAGATGTCAAAAAAACCGAGTCCTACAACAAGAAGCTGTATTAACTGCTGCAAGGCAATGATGCTGTATAAAAAAACTCTGATTATAACAGGAAACCTGTTCTTTTCAAAATAAAAAGATATAACGGCGATGCCTGCAAAAAAATACACGGTCATAAATATTATTAAAGCGTTTAAACCTAACAACTTAAATGTATTCACAGGGAAAAGGAGCATTACTCCGGCTCCTATGACACCCCAGACAAAAAAATCAGGAGCTTTCCACAAGTTAAGATGGCCAAAATCGCTGCAAAAAAGATTTTGGCGCCTAAGCACGGGCATTGCGAGCAGAAGATTTACCCATATAACAAAAAGGGTTGAAGCGATGACCATGGCAGGGATGATCCTGATCAAAACATAGTGGATACTTTCCAGCAAGCCTGAAAGCATTTGCATGCTTTCTTCCGACACATCCATATCCCTGTACATCGCCATTGTAAAATCAATGTTTTTTGCCACATATTCCGATACGAGCGAAACAATATTCGTATTGGATATATTACTGTAAAAAATCAGACTCGCAACTCCGGCAAACATTACAACGCTGCATGTGTATAAGAAAGTCTTCTCAATGGAAACGTCCATCTCTATGAGTTCACCCAGAATGAAACCGAGCAACAACAGTTCAAAAAAGAAGAATATCTGTATATTTACTCTTCCAGTCATGACGATCATGATAAAGATTGCCGCGACAGGAATTATCATTCCGGTTTTCCTGCCGAGTTTTGAACGGTAGTATAGAATCGGGAGCGGGATAAACAGAGAACATAAAAAACCGGGGAACGGCATATAAACCACTACGACAAATATAACAATAGTGATTGCAACACCCCTAATGATATCTTTTATTATATTCTCCCGGGCTGTCTGGATCACTCACTATCCCTTTCCCCTTTGGGACAGCCTGAAACGCGATACAACAAAATTCTTGCCGATTACAGTTCCATTCTTCCTACATAGGGCAAAAGCGCAATGGTACGGGCACGTTTAATAGCCCGCGTCAAGAGACGTTGATGCTTTGCACAAGTTCCGGATACGCGTCTTGGAATAATTTTGCCGCGTTCCGTCGTAAAATACCTGAACAATCTTACTTCCTTATAATCTATTGATAGGCTTTTGTCGGCACAGAAACGACAAACCCTCCGGCGATGATAAACCCTTTTTTTCTTTCTTCCGGAAAACGAGCTATCGCCACCTCTTTTAACAGGGTGATAGGAATTCATAGCCATTTTATTACTCCTCGTTACTTTCGATTGAAGCTGTTTCATTTTTTCCGGATTCAGATCTGTTTGTATCTGATTCTGCCTGGTCTGATTCTGTTTGGCCTGATGTTATTTGGTCGGTATCCATATCAGAATCATCGGAATCGTCAGAATCATCGGGGACAGGCGCTATATGATCAGATGCGGTTTGCTCTGTCTCTGCCTGAACGACCTCTTCTTTTATCTTTTCAATATCGACGTTCTTTTCAAGCAAGACCGTCATATATTTTAGAATCCGGTCATCGATTCGAGATAGCCTTTCTATCTCATTAACGAGAATTTCCGTTCCGCAGTAATCGAAACGGACATAATGGCCGCGAGCCCTTTTTTTAATTTCATAGGCAAGCTTTTTAGTTCCCCATTCGTCAAGGATTACAAGAAAACCTTCATGTTGTAAAATTAAATCTTTTAATCTTTCAAAGAGTTGTTCCCGTTCTTCCCCTGAAAGATCCGGATCGGTTATAATTATTGTTTCGTACCTTCTCACAAAAACCTCCTTATGGATATAAAGCCCCGATAAAATGCGACAAAAAAAAACCGGAGCAAGGATTAACCGGCTTTAACCTTTATAACGTCATCTCTTTTTCAATAATTTCTTTAAACCTAAAAATTTTTTACTATCATCGAACAAACCGTACTGTCAAGATGATTTTCATCGATCGCGACACAACGCATGTAAAATTTCTGATGTCCCCTTTTTACTAAATAAAATAAAGTGTCATTTATACAATTTACCTGACAGATAATCGGAAAAGAACAATGATGGGCACACCTTAAAAAACCTTCTATTGTCCTTGACAATGTGCCCACTATATTGTTTCTTTTATAAATTATAGTTTCAGTGGAGGAACTTTATGGTATTCAGCTCAATAATTTTTCTTTTCCTTTTTTTGCCCCTT
>JAUVKB010000175.1 GCA_030596405.1 Deltaproteobacteria bacterium | reverse complement strand
AGCATGGCCGATTCAGAGAGGATCTTTTTTATAGGTTGAATGTTGTCCGGATTGTTTTGCCGTTGTTAAAAGAACGTGTTGAGGATATCAGGCTCCTGGTTGATCATTTCATTAAAAAATATGCTGATGAACGTAACCTGGATATTCCTGTCAAAGGCCTTGACCGGGAGGTTGAACGGCTGTTTTATGATTACAGCTGGCCCGGCAATATTCGTGAGCTTGAAAATGTGATTGAACGGGCTATGATCCTGTGTCCGGGTGAAATGATAAAGGTGTCTGACCTGCCGGAAGATTTTAAGAAAAATATTTATAATACGCTTCACTTTGAAGGCATACCCGCAGATGCAAAATTACATGAAACCCTTGCGGTGATTGAGCAGATGATGATCGAAAGAGCGTTGCAGATGACCGGCAACGTCCAGTCGCATGCTGCGGAATTACTCGGTATTGGTAAAAGCGGGTTAAATCAGAAAATAAAAAAGTTTAAACTGAATCTTAATTCTAAAAATTGAGCCGCAATGAAACTTGTTAAAGATTTTTCTAAAGAAGTAAGGGAAGATATAATAAACAAATGGAATGAATTTGTCAAAGCAGCCGAAGACGTAAAAATCAAACCTCCTGACAACCCTGAATTTATCGCCGCCTTAAAACAGATTTTTGCTTTCAGCAATTTTGTTGCAAAAAGCCTTATTCAAGAACCAATAATGCTGGATGGTTTGATTAAAAGCGGCGATCTCCAAAGAGAGTACGCACGGGATGAATACGCTGACAGGCTTAAAGTTTTGCTTTCCGGAGCTAAAGACGATGCTTTGCTTTCCGGTAATCTCAGGCGTTTCAGGCGGCGTGAAATGGTGCGCATCGCCTGGCGCGATCTGCTGTGCCTGGCGGATCTTAATGAAATCATGGCCGATCTTTCAGGTTTTGCCGATGCATGCATAGATCAGACGCTTTTTTTCCTTTATCAACGTCTGTGTTCTGAATACGGGGTTCCGACCGGAGCCGACGGTTCCTCTCAATGCCTGGTTGTTCTTGCATTAGGCAAGCTTGGGGGCCGGGAATTGAACTTTTCTTCCGATGTCGATCTGATCTTTGCCTACCCTGAAGCAGGTGAAACCAAAGGGGGCGAAAAAACGATAAGCAATGATGAATTTTTTATGCTCCTTTGCCGGCGCCTGCTGAAAATAATAGGTGAAAATACTTCTGACGGTATTTTATTCCGTGTTGACATGCGGCTTCGCCCATATGGAGAAAATGGGCCTCTTGTCATGAATTTTGATGCCTTGGAAGAATATTACCAGTTGCAGGGACGTGAATGGGAACGTTATGCGTGGATCAAGGCCAGGGTTGCCGCAGGCGACAGGGCAGCAGGAACAGTGCTTCTGGACAGGCTTAAACCGTTTGTTTATCGCCGGTTTCTCGATTTCGGCGCTTTTGAATCTTTAAGGGATATGAAAAAGAAGATAGCCCTTGAAGTAAAACGCAAAGGCATAAAGGATAATATCAAGCTCGGTCCCGGAGGTATACGCGAAATAGAATTTTTTGGACAGGCCTTTCAACTGATCCGTGGCGGCGTTACACCCGTTCTTCAGGAACGCAGCATTTTAAAAGTTTTGACGACTCTTGCAAGGGAAAACTACATCACGCAAGAGGTATGCGATGAACTAATAGAGGCTTATATATTTTTGCGCAAAACTGAAAACCGTCTCCAGGAATTTTCTGATCAGCAGACTCATAAACTTCCATCTGATCCAGGGCAAAGAAATTTGCTTGCCTTATCAATGGGATTTACAGGGAGGGTTACCAGCTGGGATCTGTTTGCGCCGTCTCTTGAACATTGCATGGAAAGGGTTCATTTTCATTTCAACAACCTTCTGGTTTCAAATGAACCGGAAACTTATGATACGGATACCGCAAAAAATTTAGAGGCGGTCTGGCAGGATCCGGCCGACAGTAAAGAGTGTATAAAAGCGCTTTCCACTGCTGGTTTTGATAGCCCGGACGAGGCGTTGCGGCAGCTTGACTTTCTGCGTAATGATCCGGCAACGCGCGCATTAAGCCGGGAAGGGAGAAAACTTGTCGACAAGCTGATGCCCCATGTTCTGGAAAAGGTCGGGCTTTCCGAGCGGCCCGCCCTTGTTTTAAATCGCATCATCGATCTGATAAAAACCATTGAAAGACGAACCTGCTACGTCTCCCTCTTGCTGGAAAATCCGTCCGCTCTGACTCATCTGGTTAAGCTTGCAAACGCCAGTTCATGGATAGTCTCATTTTTAGCAAAGCATCCCGTGCTTCTTGACGAACTTCTTGATCCGCGCTCCCTTTATTCCCCGCCGCAGCGTTCCGATCTTGAAGAAGAGATACACCGCCGGCTTGCGCCTGTGCCTTCCCATGACCTTGAACGCCGGATGGAGGAGCTGTGCATTTTCAAACAGACCAAAACCCTGCATGTTGCGGCGGCCGATATAACCGATGTTTTTCCGTTAATGAAGGTCAGTGACTATCTTTCAGATATTGCAGAAACGGTTCTAAATGAAGTCCTTGAGCTGTCATGGAAATATTTAATTGAAAAACACGGCAGACCGGGCTGTTTTTTAAACGGGAATAAGGACGGCAGGGGATTTACCGTAATTGCCTATGGAAAGCTGGGAGGGATTGAACTCGGTTACGGTTCGGATCTTGATCTGGTTTTTCTGCATTCCGGCACAAATGGCCAGACCAAAAGACAGACCAGTGGCGGCAAACAACCGATAGACAACGCCCAGTTTTTCACCCGTCTGGGGCAAAGAGTTGTTCATATTTTAACGGCTCATACTTCCGCGGGTGTTTTGTATGAAACCGATATGAGGCTGCGGCCAAGCGGAAGTTCCGGTATTTTGGTCAGTCATGTTGAGGCATTTAAAGATTATCAGATGCATAAAGCCTGGACATGGGAACATCAGGCGCTTGTGAGGGCCAGAGCCATAAGCGGAGATGTCCACGTGGCAAAATACTTCGGGCAGATCCGAAAGGATGTGCTGTCCCAAAGAAGGGATGAGACGAAACTGCAAGAGGAAGTCAACAGCATGCGGGAACGTATGCGCAGGGAGCTTTTAAAGCCTGAACCTGGAATTTTCGATATAAAACAGGGTCGTGGCGGAATCGTTGACATAGAATTTTTAGTCCAGTATCTGGTGCTCTTGAAATCCTGTGAACATATCGAACTTACCAAATGGACAGACAACGTCCGTATTTTGCAGACACTTGCCGAAGCCGGAATAATCGACGGTGATACGGGTCATTTTCTGACTGAAGCCTATCTGACCTACAGATCGTCCGTCCACCGGTTAAACTTGAGGGGAAGACCGGCAAAAGTACCTGAAGAAAAATTTCACAGTTTGATAGAGGAGGTAAAAAATATCCGGGGCATTTATATGCGCGGAGCATAAAGAGCGAACTGTTTTTACAGATTCCCGGACAATGCCAGATGGTTTTTATTTATCGCGATTTTAAAAGCGGGCTGAATTAATTCATGATGTTTTTCAACAAACGGGATATGCACCAGTAAAAATTTTTTTGCGGTTATGTTGATCTCCTCTATTTTGGATAAAAATATTTTTTGCGGTTTTGCAAAACACGCAAGATTGATTTTTAAACTTTCAGCAGCTTCTTTTACCGGCAAGGTTACGGGATAGAGCCTGGAGACGGGAAGCCCCGGCGCCAGCTTTTCCCGTTGTTGCGCAATTGTTATCCTGCGATTGAGATTTAAAAATTCTCCCGGTCGTATTTTGAATCCGGGAATCCAGAAGTAAAACTCGATTTTGTCCCAGTTTTTCCGAACGACTACAGGCAGATTGGCAATTTTGACCAGATCCGCATATGAAGCCAAATCTATTCCAGAGATTTTGGCCTTTATTCTCCAGAACGGCATGTAGATGATGTCGTCTCCTTCGAGGCCGGGGACCCGCGCAAAATTTATTTTTTTAAACCCGTTTGTGGATGGCTGCCAGGCTGAATCACAGTTTTTGCAAAATAAAACCAGGGAGTCTCGCGCGCTGTCTAAATCCCACCCGCATTCCGGGCATATGGCGGGAAGAAACCGGATGGAAAAGTCAGATTGATCCTCCTGGAAAAGCGAAACGTCGAAATCGTCCGGGAGAACCGGAGAGACAGGCTCGTTTAACACGGCGTCAAACAGCTTTTTGTCCAGATAAAAAGGGGAGTAGATAAGGCTTAATGTCTCACCTATATATGCCTGGTGTAAAACCGGTTTGCGCAAAAGTGTATTGAAGCGGCCCTGGAAAATGCCCATTACTTTTTTAACAGGTAAAGTCGGTTTCAAAAAGCGGCCTTTTGTTTCCGTGGATGCGAACCGGAGCTTTAAAGTCTGACTCCTTAATCCTACAGATAACGGAAAATATTCAGATTCCGCCGCCCTGTGGCTCATATCCATAAACCTGTGTTTAACCCCGCTTGCAAGACAGGAAAAAAGCGTTCCCTTGAATCGCCAATATGGAAAAAAAAGAAGCTCTTTGTCTTGCGTGGCATTATTGGGCAGCATGTAACGGAAAAAGTTGTTTTGTATCAGGTAAGACTTTGCCCTGCAAAACTCACAGGAAAAAAAGCGGTCTGTTTCTTTTAGAATGGCCGGAGCCCCGCACTGGGGGCACTGATGT
>JAUVKB010000041.1 GCA_030596405.1 Deltaproteobacteria bacterium | reverse complement strand
ATCCTGATGACGCTATGAGTGAATATAGGATACTGGAGAAACTTGATGGGAAGCTGGCGGAGAGGCTGTTGGAGGCTATTGAGAGGGTGGGCAGGTGAGAAAGTGGGCAGGTGGGAAAGTGTGCAGGTGGGAAAGTGTGCAGGTGAGCGGGTGAAAAAGTGGGCAGATGAAAAGAGGAGAAGTTAAAATGAATATATTAAAGACAGTTTCAAATAAAAAAGGTTTTACCATGCTGGAGCTTCTTTGGGTTTTGGTAATCATCGGCTTTTTAACCGCCATGATTGCTCCAAGACTCGGCGGGGTCTCGGAAAAGGCCGAGGCCAAAGTAAACGAGGCGAACCTGAAAGACACAAAAAAATGTGTGGAAACCTTTCAGCAGGATTTTTCCGGGGATTTACCTGATAGATTGATTAACCTGATGCTTGCCGATGACGACGGCATAGCGGCCGTGGCCGGCGACTGTGTCAAGCCTGACGTGGAAAATTTAATGAACGATAGAATGGAAAGCGTATCAAATGATTTTGATATCCGCTGCATCTTGACCGAGCATGTCTTAAGCGCGGACGAGGCAACTGAGCTGTGGGCCATGGGAATAAGCGAGGTTTTGTCATGGAATCATTCCAAAGACCCGCTCTATGTTCCCGCAACCCATGTCAACCGTTTTGACCGGGTGGATGTTGCGGCCGGCGTTGTGGTTCTGATGATCGGCGGAGGCGCTGCTGACGCAACAGCCGCCATAACGCCTGATCCCGGCTTTAATGCGCTCGGCGAAGATATCGGGAACCCGGAATGGGTGTACAGGATCGTCGCAGGCATAGGACAGGACTGCGGGATGGTGACCGAATATTATATCGAGGCCGCGCCCCTCTGCCCTGCAGGGCTTAACAACAGACAGTATTACTACAACTACTACAGTATTGTTTTGCCAAGGCTTGCGAAAACCCTTGACCGGTTCGGGTCATTGCCTTTTGACGATGACGACGGCGACAGTTATCTGGACTTTGACGTTATAGATAGAGATGATACAACATCCGGCCAGGTAAAGAGGGTCCAGTTGAAAGATATGACCGCTTCGCAGTTTGACATCGTGAATGCCACGGGACACGGCAGGCAGGAGGATGTAAAATTCTGGCGGCTTTATGAGGACGGCGACGGGTTATAAAAAGATGAACAGCAAAGGCTTTACCCTGGCGGAGATAATTATCGTTCTTTTCATCATCGGTTTTCTGGTGGGAGGGGTTGCCATGGTGGCTGGACGGGCTCAGGAAAAAGGGGCGGTCATCACTACCTTGAGCGAGATGGACAACATCAAAAAATCTGTCATGGAAAGATTTTGTGCGGATCTGGGGCTTATCCCGGAAGATGCGGCAAATCCCGAATACGCAAGCCGGTATCTTTGCCTTGTAAATGATGGGGCCGGAAATCCTGAATATGATGAGATGCGCAATTTTGCCGGAAGCGACGGCCTGATGTCGTGGAATAAATTCACAAGACGCGGCTGGCGCGGCCCATACATGGAGCCGGATACACGCTACCATGATAGCATTGACAACGAATGGTATCCCGTGCTTGCGGATTCGTGGGGTAATCTCTACCGCATCCTGATGAATCCTTCTCAGGACAGGGATTCTGCGCGCATCGTCAGTTTCGGAGCAAATGGTTTAGATGACGGCGGAACCGGCTTTCCCGTGCCCGCGGATATTGGCGATGATCTGGTTATGTTTATATTTGGTGGGGGGGAGTTGCGGGGCGGGTGAGCAGGTGGGAAAGTGAGCAGGTGAGCAGGTGGGCTGGTGAGGAGAGGTGTTCGCTATCATTGGGAGTTAGATGTTTACAAGATATCGGTTGCGGCGGCAATGCGGATTTTTGAGATTTCAAAAAAGTTTCCAAAAGAAGAAGTTTATTCTCTAACGGATCAAATCCGACGCTCTTCACGTTCTGTTTCGGCAAATATTTCAGAAGCCTGGAGAAGAAGAAAATATGAAAAAGTTTGTTATAAACAAGCTTAATGAATCAGAAGGCGAAGCCGCTGAAACACAGGTATGGCTGGAATATGCGGTTAAATGCAAATACACAGACAGGGTAACAGGCAAAGAACTGCACGAATTGTATGACAATATAATCGGAAAACTAGTGAATATGGGAAACAATCCGGAACCATGGATATTAAAAACAAAAAAAATATAAAACCCGCTTTTCCACCCGCCCACCTGCCCATTTTCCCACCCGCCCGCTTTCCCACCTGCCCACCTGCCCACCTGCCCACCCGTTCCACAAAAGGCTTCACCCTCCTTGAGCTGGTAATAGTTATCGCTATCATCGGTTTTCTGGCCATGATCATGACCCGCACATATACAGGAGAAGATGATCAGGCTCGATTTGAACAGACACGCGTGCAGATGGAGGAGATAAAAAAAGCCCTGCCTGGAGACTCCGGTATCTATACTAACGGCCAGAGGCAGTTTTCCGGTTATATAGCAGATATCGGCGGACTGCCGGTTCTTGAAGATGTTTCAGGCACTCCCGGAGACACTTCAGACGACCAGCCCAAAGGGCTCTGGGACCAGGGCGTTTTGCCTGACTGGGAGCATAAACCAGCGTCAAGGACTTGGATGGGGTGGCGGGGGCCGTATCTGGAAACGCCTCCGGACAGCGTGTTAAAAGACGGATGGGGCGCCCCTTTTGTCTTTTCAGTCAGTAACGGAAACCTTGCCATTGAAAGCTACGGGGCTGATTTTTGCGATGACACGGGCGGTGAAACAGGCTTTGATACGGATCTGGAAATGACCATCAAACAGACAGAACATCAGGGAGCAGTAGCAGGCAGGGCAACCGGCTTTACGGCCGGACAGGAAAATAATGTAAGGGTGCGGATCTATATAGCAGCGGCTGGTGCCGAGCAGGCCGAGACTATGGATGTGGGTGTTGCTACGGATGGCTATTTCCGTTTTGAAGCGCGTGATCCGGCTGAACCTGATCCGGAACCCGCAGGCAGCGGAAGAAAATATATAAGCATACCTGCGGGCATAAGAAGCATTTATGCTTTTGACATAACAAGCCCGCCCGCCAACCCGAATCCTCTGATTTTTGCTGTTGAGCCTTCCGGAAACTGGATCGGGGATATTAAGATTCAATGATGACCGGTATTTTGAAACCTGTTAATTCCTGCCGCGGATATATTCTTCTTGCGGTCTCCTTACTGCTCACGGCATTTATGAGCGTTGTTTTAGTCTGTTCTTTTGTGGCAGGTCACGGTTCTGATAATGACTTACGCTATGTAAAAACGTATGCATGCATAAAAAAAGTCAGGCAGGCGCTTATATCCGATGGAGGCGGTTTTATAAGCGACTACGGCGAGCCGGATATTTTGACGCCGTTTGCGCCAGAGGATAGCTTTACAGGGGTGTTGTTAAACCGGCAAAGTGTTGCAGCATGGCAAGAATGGTCTTACAGCGGCCCGCCTGAAGAATTTTGGGCAGGGTACAGGGGCGACCGTTATTTGGCACTTTGTGCCGGTGAATGGAACGATAATCCTCCTTTTCCCCATGATTTTTCAGATGGCTGGGGAAATCCGGTTGAAGTAATATTTATTCAGGATACAACGCCCGAACATACGCTCATAGAAATAAAGAGTTTCGGCAGTGACGGGCTTTCAGGAGGGACAGGAAGCTATAAAGAAGATGTGAAAGATGTTTTTTACTGGAAAAGGGCCGTAGAATTAACACTTTTTTTTGATGCAGGCAGTCTTGGCCTTCCAGATGGTCTAAATGTGGATGTTGAAGCCAGTCTGGTTTACCCTTTTCATGGAGCCGTTACATACAAAAATCAGACAAAAACCATAACCATAGTGGCCGGCGCAGGAAGCAGTAAATATGATTTTCCGGTCAATCCGCCAGCCAATATGAATTCGCAAAAATTTCCGGCGGGTTTAAGAAAGATAGTCTTTACCTTAAAGACCGATCTTGGCCCCTGGGGAGGGCCTGCCGTTGACACGCTTCTTGCCGACAGGATAATTCTTATCCCGTCGTATCCGGCTGCTTCAAACCCTTTGGAGCCGCCGGATTCATATATTGCAGATGAGGAGATTATTATTTGAAACTGTTTCAAAACTTTTCTTTCCAAAAATTAAAATCGGTCATTCCATCAACCGCACCACGGAAGCTAATATCGATTCATATCGGAAAAAATTCGGTCAAAGCCATAGCCGTAAAAAGAACCGGAAAAAAAGCGGTGATTGTCTCATCAGCCGAAGTGGAAACGGAACCTGATGCAGTTTATGATATCAACAAGACCGGACGCGCTTTGAGCAATGTTTTAAATGAGCTTGGTTCAGGCGCCAAACAGGGAATCATCGTGACAGGGCGGGTGAAATTTCTGGCAAGCGAACTCGCTGTGCCGCCGGGAACAAAGCTTTCCGAGGATAAGCTTTCGGCCGCTGTAACATGGGAGATGGAGCCGTATCTCGATTTTCCGGCGCAAGACGGCATCTTTGATTACCGGCTCGTGGAAGATAAAACAATTTCGAACTCAAAACCCGTTTTAATATCCGCCATGACAAAAGAAGAATTCAACGAGATGTCGGAAATTCTGAAAGACTTTCGTATATCGCTTTGCCGCGCATATTCTCCGGAAAGCGCTCTTGCCTTTTCTTCATGGGTTAGTAAAGGCGAAGGCGAAGACAAGATCGCTGTCAACTGCCGGCAGGACGCCTTGACAGGTATATACCTGAAAGCCTCGGCTGATCCCTTTTTAATCCAGAGTTTTCCACTGGAACCAGGCGCCCTGCTTGAAGATCAAATTATCGCAATGGTTCAGGAGATAAACAGTTCCGCGGGCGATGTTAAAAAAATCGTAATCGCAGGCGATGCCGTGTCTGAAGAACTGGCCGAAAACGTAAAAACAAAACTGGATGCGGATATCAGGATATGGCGTCCTGAAAAAGAGCTCGAAGAATATGGCGTAACCATGGAAACGGCAAATCTGCACTCTGGATATGCAGCGGTCATCGGCGCTGCGCTCCAGGAGCTGGGCTTTTCCGGAAAACCGGTTGGCGTTACCGCCAGAGTGCCCTTTATTAAACAGGCGCGCGAGCACGCGTATCTTGCGCCTGCTGTAGGCCTGGCGGTCATTATCGTATGCTTTTTGGGACATTACGGGATAGTGAAACATCGGATCGGTCATTACTCAACTGAAATTTCTTCGCTGGAGAAAAAAAAGAAGGCGCTGACCCTGCTGCGGGACGAAAGAATCGGACTTCAGTCAAGGCAAAACAGCGCTTCTCAAAAGAGGATCTACCTTGAAAAACTGCTGCCGGCCAGGCAAAAAAATCTTCTTTTTTTCTTGAAGCGGGTTCCTGATGTGATTCTTAACGACACGATTCTGGAAAGTTTGATTCAAAAAGAAGAGTCTTCTTTTTTTCTTAACGGGTTTGCCCTGCATACAGGTTCAATCGGCCTTTTTGCCGGCAAGCTTTCAAAACTTGACGGCTGCAAGGAAGTAAAGATCAAATCGATAACAAAACAGAAGGTGGGCGAAGAAAAATTCTCTTTTCCCTATGAATTTTGCATGGAGATTGTTCTAAAAGAATGATAAAGACAGGGTTAACAGATTTATTGGATTTACAGGGGCTTTACAGGCAATGGCTAAAATGGCTAAGAGAAAACTGACAAAACTGGAACAGATCGGGATTGTGGTAATGGTGGGCGTTGTAGGAATGTTTTGTTACCTCAAACTTGTATATGATCCGGCCATAAAAAAATATTCCACGGTTCAAAAAAAATGGGTAAAACTCACCAAAGATGTGACAAAATTAAAAGGCGAGGAAGTTGCTGTCCGTGGAGTCAAAAACCTGAAAAAACGATTAAAAGAGATGGAAAGCGGTCTGCGAAAAGCAGAGTCGTGTCTGGTTAAGGACGCAAGTACGGCTGCAGATTTAATGATCAGGCTCCTGGGACTGGCCGAGGAGAATAACCTTGAGGTAAAAAGTTACAAATCGCTTGATCTGACCATGGTAAAAGAGATGATTAAAACCCTTCTTTACAAGAGAAAATATTACGACATTATGATAGACGGCCGTTACGAAAATTTTGTTGTTTTTTTGCATAAAATCGGCTTTTTGCAACAGCTTGTAACTGTGGAAAAAATTGATATCAAAAACAAAGCAAATGTTGAATGGGGAAATCTTGAGATTTCCCTGCTGTTAAGCATTTAGGGTGAACAACAGGAATACAGATCTATGTTAATACGCTGTTTTTATATTCTATTTATTCTGTTAGTCGCCGTATTTGCGCCGGCAACGCCGGTTTTTTGCTATGAAAATCATTTAAAAGACGCGGAAAAACGGGACCCTTTTTCCCTGACCCCTGAATTGCAGCGTTACATGGAAACCCGAAATCCCGAAATAAAGCAAAAAGACAATGAGCTGCCGGAAATAAGGTTTGCCGGCGTTATGATAGCCGAAGACGGGATTATGGCGGTAGTTGAATTTGAAAATGGGGAAACCATGAGCTTAAAACCCGGAATGGAAGTATTTTTATTATATGAGGATGATCAAAAGATATCGTTTTGGGTGAAAAGGATAACAAACAAAGAAATAACAGTTGTTTTTGAAAACGGCATTGAATCGAAATACCGCCGCGATGCGATGCCGCAAAGCGTGGATAGAATCATGCCTGCCGGAAGACGCCGGTGAGAAAATTTATGGCAAAAGGAGAGTTTTGTGCATTCAAATAAGGATAAACCCCGGATCTGTTTATGCAAAATCAGCGCGTTATTTATATTATGGGCATTTACAGCAATTGAATTTTTGCCTTTATATCCTTCCGGCAACACGGCATGGGCGGAGCCGGCCGGACAAAAAGATGAAAAACAAACAGGGGAAAAATTTTACACCTTTGATTTTAAAAAAGCAAATCTCGGCGAAGTGCTTAAGGTGTTTTCGGAGATGACCAGCAAGAACGTTGTGGCCAATGAGAATATCCAGGATCTTGAGGTGACCTTTTTTTTAAAAAACATTCCAGCGGCAGCCGCGCTTAAAATACTCTGCAAACAGAACGACCTCTGGTACAAGGAAGATGACACCCATATCCGCCTGATAAAGACGGAGGATTTTGGAAAAGACATTATCGTGCAGTATGAAGAAAAGTCCCGGGTATTTAATCTTAAATATGCTTCAGCTCTTGCAGTAGCCGACGCGATTGACAGCGTGATGGAGGACAGGGTGGAGTATAATGAACCGGATGAAATGGAGAGCTACGGACAGATCGGCGCGGGCGATGAAGATGTGGGGATAAGCGGCGGCGGCGGTTCCGGCGGCGGCGGCGGCGGCAGCGGCGGTTCCGGCGGCAGGGGAGGAGCGGACGTTGTAAGGGAAGTTCATATTCCCACCATAGCCGAAAAATTAACTCCGAAAATGGTGGAAAATTATCTGCAGAAAGAGCCGGGGCACGAAGATAAACGGGGAAGAATAAAGGTCGAAGAGGTTAGTGAAATTAAAGGACGCGGCACGCTGGCCTACATGACTGTTTTTATTCCCAACAACAGCATTCTTGTCTGTTCTTCAGACAGGGAGATCGTTGATGAGATCGCAAGGATAATCGATGCCCTGGATACGCCCATAAGGCAGGTGCTCTTGCAGGTGAAGGTGCTGGAAATAAGCCTTGGGGACGGCTTTTCATCTCTGTTTGATATTGGGTTTCAATCGGACAAGACAGCGACCAGGCAGTTCCCTGAGCCGCAGACCGCGTCCCGACATTCAGGGGGCCTCGGAATGTTCGGAAATCTGGATGGTTCGACATTGCTTTATCAATATTTCGACAAGGAGCTCGAAATACGCATGGAGCTACTCGAAAATGAAGGAAGGATCCAGACAATAGCGACGCCGATGGTCCTTTGCGCCAACAACGCGCCCGCAAAATTTTTTATTGGAGAAGAACGGCCTGTTGTCACAAATTACGAATTTGAGGTAAGGGATTTTGAACACAGATCGACCGAAACCATGCGGCCGGTGATGAGCCTTGAGGAGATCGGAACAAAACTTGAAATAATTCCGCTGATCAATGAAAACGAGACCGTTACCCTGAAGCTTATTTCGGAATTTTCCTCGCTCGGGCAGGGGGCCAGCATAAGCCAGGTCGATTTGAACGGAAACGTTATCGTCCTGCCGATTGACACGATAGACACCTCCACCGTGGAAGCCATTATTGTCGCCAACAATACAGAGGCGGTGGCAATCGGCGGGCTTATTCGTGAAGAAATCCGGGATGCGGAAAGCAGGGTTCCGGTTCTGGGGAATATCCCTCTGCTTGGGTTTTTCTTTAAAAAAACTGAAAGATTAAAGGAAAAAAAGGAAATCGTCATGCTGATTGTTCCACATATCATGATGAAGCCGGAAAATATCGGCAATGTGTCTAAAAAGGCGCTCGACAGGGTTTCGGATAACCCGGCTGTTAAAGAAAATAAAGAGAAATTTCTGCAATTCAATAAAAAGCAAAACAGTCTTGAACTGCTGCCGGAAGGGAGCATCCGCAGTTTCTAACCGAAATTGGAGGAAGTGAGTGGATGGGATGACGGGCATAATATGAACATAATTGAACTTTTAAAAATAACCGTTGAAAAAGGCGCCACTGATCTTCACATCACAGTCGGCAGCCCGCCGATGATCCGCATTCTGGGCGATTTGTTCCCTCTTGATCATCATAAACTTGCGCAGGAAGATACAGAAGAAATGGCGATGTCGATCCTGTCCGACAAACAAAAAGCGCTGTTTGAATCAAACCGTTCCATTGACCTGGCATACAGCCTTAATGGGAGTACCCGGGAAAAAGGGCGTTTCCGGGTAAATGCTTTTTATCAAAAAGGGACGATAAGCGCGGCTTTTAGAAAACTGTCGAATGAAATACTTCCCATTGAAAAGCTCCTCCTTCCTGCAAGTCTGAACAAGCTCACCGATTTTATTGACGGGCTTGTGCTGGTTACGGGACCCACCGGTTCCGGCAAATCCACGACCCTCGCGTCACTTATAGATAAGATAAACCGTACCCGCGCAGGTCATATTATTACCATCGAAGATCCTGTGGAATATATTCACGAACACAAGAAGGGGATTGTCAACCAGCGGGAGATTCATACGGACGTCTCTTCTTTTTCAGATGCGCTCAGATTTGCCCTCAGGGAAGATCCGGACGTGATTCTGGTTGGTGAAATGCGGGATTTGAGCACCATGCGCACAGCGATCATGGCCGCGGAAACAGGGCATCTTGTTTTTTCTACCCTTCATTCCAGGGACGCTGTATCGACTATCAACCGCGCCATAGGCGTTTTCCCTGCCGACGAGCAGCCGATCATCAGGCAGCAGATTTCCATGACGTTAAGGGCAGTTGTGTCCCAGAGGCTTCTCAGACGTTCCGACACACAGGGTTTGATACCCGCGGTTGAAGTTATGCTGCTTAACTCTGCGATCAGCAATATGATCCGCACCGGCAAAGACGAGCAGATTTATTCCGGAATAGAGACCGGCGGACTGATCGGCATGCAGACCATGGAAGAATCTCTCTGCGGGCTTTACAATGCAGGTAAAATTACAAAAGAGACTGTTTTAAAAACTGCAAAAAACTCTGATCGTCTAAAACACCGTTTGAAAGGATGAAAGAAAGGAGATTATGGCGGAAAGATTCAAATCGATAAACAAAAACATAACACCTGCGGAAAAGGAGAAAATCCTTTTCGGACAGATGCTGCTTGAAAAAGGCCTGATCAACAAAAAGCAGCTTGAAGACGCATTGAGGATACAGAACCGGACAGGAGAACTTTTAGGTTCAATTTTAATTAAAAACGCTCATCTTACCGAAGAAGAGATTGCCCGCGCCACTGCGGATACATTTGATCTTGAGTATATCGACCTTGATGATGCAGATATTGATCAGGATGTTATTGAAACCATTCCGTCTGCTCTTTCCCGGCGTTACGGCATTCTGCCCATTAAAAAAGAAAAAAATAAACTTTACGTTGCCTGCGACAGGCCGCCTCTAATTCAGACCACAGGAAACCTTCGCCGGCTGACAGGCAGCCAGATTGTCGTTTGCATTGCGGAAACTTCGATATTGCAGACGCTTATCAATGAGACTGCAAAAACAACGGCTGCTGCGATGACCGGTATTACCACAACCATGAGCACCATAAATCCGTTTTTTGCTGAAAAAAAAGATGAAGATTCTGAACTTGAAGAGTCGATTATCAGACTTTTAGAAGAGATTATTGCCAGGGCGTTCAAAGAAAGGGCTTCGGATATACATTTTGAACCGTTTAAAGAAAGGCTGAGAATAAGGTTCCGGGTGGACGGGGTTCTCCGGGATATGGAGACCTTTCCGCCCGAAACATCCGCTCCCTTGATTTCCAGGCTCAAGGTGCTGTCCAATTTGAATATAGCGGAAAAAAGAGCGCCCCAGGACGGCGGGTTTACCTTTGAAAATCTTAACAAAGGCTTAGATATAAGGGTTTCCATACTTCCGAATATTTACGGCGAAAAGGCTGTGCTGAGGCTTCTTACCACGGAAAAATCAAAGACGGATTTTGAATCGCTCGGCATGGAACCTGGTGTGAGCAGCCTGTTTATGTCTTTATTAAAAAGGCCCCACGGGTTGATTCTCATTGCAGGCCCCACCGGTTCGGGTAAATCGACATCACTTTATGCTTCTTTACTGGCAGTCCGGTCTCCGGAAGTAAACATTACCACGGTGGAAGATCCGGTGGAGTACAAGATAGACGATATCACCCAGGTTCAGGTGGATCAGGCCAGAAAAATTGTTTTTGCCACTGCGCTGCGCTCCATTTTGCGCCAGGATCCGGACATTATTATGGTGGGCGAGATCAGGGATCGGGAAACTGCAGATATGGCGCTTCAGGCTTCTTTGACAGGTCATCTGGTGCTGGCAACTATACATACCAATGATGCTCCAGGCGCGGTTACCCGCCTTCTGGAAATGGGTTGCGAGTCATTTTTGATAGCGTCGTCAGTAAGCGGCGTGATGTCCCAGAGGCTGGTAAGGCTGAACTGTGAATCCTGCAGGGAAACTTTTGATCCCACTGATATTGAACTGAAAAGGTTTGGATACTCAAGCCTGCCGGCAGGTGCAGGGTGGGCCAGGAGTTCAGGATGCCGACGCTGCGAGCGCAAAGGTTATAAAGGACGGACAGGTATTTTCGAGTGTTTCAGGATGGACAAGAATATCCGACAGGAAATAATGAAAGAATCGTCTGCGGAAAAAATCAGGGAGACAGCCGTTGCAAACGGAATGAAACCATTGTTTCAGGACGGCATTCTGAAGGTGAACAAGGGGATAACAACCCCTGAAGAAATCTTGAGAGTAACAACACTGGAATAAAAAACTGCATGCCTTTATTTCGCTACACAACAATAGATGCCAGGGGAAAAGAAGTTGAAATGACCGGAGAATTTTCCGGTCTTTCAGGCGCTGCCGCAACTTTAAGAAACCAGGGAAAACTTGTCCTGTCAATAGAAGAGGTTTATGCTGAAAAGACTGGCGCAGAGGACCCTTTACGGCTTTCTTTTCTCGATTATTTGAGTTCTGTCAAAAAAAGCGATGTGGTGCTTTTTTTTCGCCAGCTTGCGACCCTTATTATTGCCGGCGTTACACTTTCCAACGCTCTTTTTGTCTTGGAGAAACAGACGCAAAAAAGAAGGCTGCGCAAAATTATCGGCACGATCAGGCGGGACATTGAAGGCGGATCGACTTTTAAAAAAGCCCTGATGCGATATCCCCGGATCTTTGACACCCTTGTTGTCGGCATGGTCCATGCCGGAGAGGTCAGCGGCATGCTCGATCTGCTTCTGGACCGGATCGCCACATATCTCGAAGATCAGGCTACATTCCGCACCCAGGTCATATCCAGCTTTATCTATCCGGCCATTGTGGTTCTTATGAGTATCCTGGTGATATCCTTTCTTGTGGGGTTTGTTATCCCCAAGTTTGTCCCCATTATCAAAGGGATGGGGGGGGTGCTTCCCTGGAATACGCAGTTTCTTATCGATCTTTCAGACTGGTTCAGGGCATACGGAAAGCACGCCTTTGCCGGAATCACAGCGATTATCGGAGTCTCGGTTCTCTTTTATAAATTTGTTGATGTCGTCAGATACTGGACCGACCGGATAAAGATAAAGCTTCCGGTATTAGGCCGGATCTTTTCATACACTATCGTGGTTCAATTTTCGGAAAACCTGTCGATTCTTGTCAGAAGCGGTATAAACCTTGCCGAATGCTTAAGGATTGTTCATGACGCAGTCGGTAATCACGCGGCAAAAGCGGTTATCAGAACCATGGAAAGAATGATTTTACGAGGGGAAAGCCTGTCCAGGCCTCTTAGAACCGCCGGCTATATATTCCCGCCGATGGTGGCCGATATGGTTGCAGTCGGCGAAGAAACAGGGAACATGGACAGAACGCTGGAGCTTGCTGCGGAAATCTATAAAAAGATGCTCACAACTTACGTTAAGAGGATGAATGCCATGATAGAGCCGGCCCTTATTATTATTCTCGGTTCTATTGTCGGGTTTGTGGCCTGGGCCCTTATTGCCGGCGTGCTCGCCATGTATGGCAATGTAGGTTGATGTGCGTCGTAAATCAAAAGGAGGATAAACCGTGAAGATATGGATGCTTACCGTTGCCGCCCTTTGTCTGCTTTTGGGATGGAAGGGTCTTGCCGTTGCCCACAGCACCAAGGGAAGAGTCCGCGTGGTGTTGGAAAAAGAATCAATCACAGCAGATGACGCAGCCTATTATATTGAGCCCTATGTATTTGAAAAAAAATATAAGGATAAATATGAAAGGAGCTATAACAGGTTCGGCGTGGCAAAATTTTTAGATGTGGAACAAAAGGATGGGATAGCGCGGGTTTCTTTTATGGTTCTGGACTGGATCACCAAAGATAAATTTGAAGATTATATGCTTTTTAAGAAAAATCCTGACAAAACATGGTCCCATAT
>JAUVKB010000012.1 GCA_030596405.1 Deltaproteobacteria bacterium | reverse complement strand
CCGAGAGCAGCCGAAATAAAGACTAAAACGCCAAAACTAAAACTCTGCCTAATCCCTAATTTCATATTTCTAAGCAATTTTATTCCCCTTGTTGTTAGGTTGAAAAATCTACTTTTCCTGATACATCTATATTCTAAATTTTTCGGTCAGCTTCTTTAATTTTTTTCCCAAATCCTCCAGGTTAAGAGTGGCTGCGTCCAGCTGTTTCGCGTTACCCATGTTCTGTATGCCGACCGTCTTGATTGTCTCCATAGCCTGTGCCAGATTATTCATGCCCATCAATTGTTGACGGCTCAAGGCGGCAAGCTGAACAAAAGTTTGCGCGGCTTCCTCTGCGCTGTTTGTCAAGACATTGATGGCGTCGCCTGCAATCTCGGCCAGTTCCACGCCTGCTTCAACCGCCCTGCTTCCCCGCCCTGTTGCCGACACGGCCTCTCCGGTTGCTTTTTGTATATCATTTAAGATGTTTCTTACCTGATCCGTAGCCTCTTTGGATTGCCGCGCAAGAGACTTTACTTCCTTTGCGACTACTGCAAAGCCTTTCCCATGTTTACCTGCTTTTGAAGCCTGGATGGAGGCATTGACCGAAAGAATATTAGATTGATCAGCCACATCGGTAACAGCACTGATAATTTCCTCGATACTCCGGGTTTGATCGCTGAGTTTTACTATGGTTTCAGCAATGTACTCCATCTCTTGTTTTATGCGGTTTATGCCTGTAATGGCATTTTTTGTAACTTTTTTCCCCTCACCTGAGACCTTTGAAACAGCTTCGGCGTTTTTGGCCACGTGTTCTGCCTTTGTGCTGGCGGTGTAGGCTGTCTGTTTTACCTCTTGCACGGTGGTGCCGATTTCACTTAATGAAGTGGATGTCTCCGAAGAACTGACGGCAAGCTGAGTTGCCGCGGCTGAAATCTGGCTTATGGAAAAGGCAAGAGTGTTTGTTCCTTCCATTATTTGTCTGGTTTGATTGTAAAGCGAGTCAAGCATTTTGTGGAAAGCTCGCATCAGTATGCCAAGCTCGTCGGCACGGTTTACAGGCGGTATCCCGACCGTCAAATCCCCATCTGTGATTAATTCAATTTTTCCGGATAAATCCTCTACAGGTTTGGTTATAGATTTTGCCATAAAATAGCCTACAATAAATGACACAACCAGCAATGCAAGTACCAGCGATGAAATTTGCAATCTGAGCGCTTTGATCGGGGCAAAAGCCTTGGTTTTATTAATTTCCGAGATTATAGCCCAGTCAAAATCGGTTCTATACCTTTCATTCAGGCTCAGATATGAGTATGAACTTAGGACTTTTACGCCTCGATAATTCTTTGCCATATTGGTTCCCGACTCCTGTTTTAATGCTTTGCGAACCACTGCGGTGTCGGCCTTTGTTTTTAAAATAGTTGGTACATTTTCAAACTCCGGATCCGAGCGCATCAAAAAGTCTTCACCTACCAGGTAGGTCGCTACGTCTTTTCCCATCACCGTTCTTTGCTGCACAACAGCATTTATATGTTCCGCGCTTATTTGAAATACAAGCATGGAAAAAACCTTTCCTTTTTGATCAAACACGGGTGAACCAATGAGGGCCGAGGGCTCGCCATCCGAGCAATATTCGGAAAAATCGACCATAGCGGGCCTCCCGTTTTTCGACACAGTTGCCCAAAGCTTTGCCAATTCGGAGCCGTCATTATAAGTGCCCGACCTGCAATAGGTTTCAAAATCCTGTTTTCGTATCACCGAATACTGCACATAACCATAACTGTCACAAAAAAGGTAAAGATCGTAATACTCGAGCAGCGCTAAATTTTTTTTAAACAAAATATCGAGTTCATTAAAAATAGCCTCATAATTTTTTAATTCGCCCTTAAACAACCCGTTCAGATCTTTTCTGGCGGCATCCCGATATGAATGTAACAATTCAAAAATATTTTTAATATCATTTGATTCGGACAGAACCCGCACACGACCCATCTCTTTTTCCAGATAGTCAATGATCTGATTTTTTTTGATTTCGTTTACTGCGGAAAGATGACTGAAAGTAGTTTCTTTTAATGCATTTCCGGAAATACTGCTGACTATTAACCCTCCTGTCAAAATTGGAACCGAGGATACTATGAGCAGGAAAAAAAACACTTGTATCATCAGAGTTTTTGTAAAAAATCGGAACATATTATTTTCCTCCTACTCCCGGCGATTTTACGCCTCGCAACCCTAAAGCCCGCAGCCCGCTCATTTATATCTTCATTTTTTTATTTATTAACATTTTATTGTCAGATAAAATTTTTTCTGCATCAAGAATTACAAGGCGATCTTCCGTAACCCCTTTAAGATAATCGGCTCTGATGTCCGTACCTATCGACAGAAACGGTTGAATGGTGTTTACAGGAATGGAACCTATTCCCAAAATTCTATCCGCGAGAATTCCGAATTCCATTTTATCGGAATTTAAAATAATAATCTGGTTTAAATCGCTTATCCCGCGCTCGGGAAGTTCAAAGAACTTTTTAAGGTCAATGACCGAAAGAATCCGCCGTCTAAAATTAATGACGCCTATCACAAAGGAAGGGGTGCATGGAACAGGCGTAAGTCCTTTTAAGGGATAGACCTCACGAATGTGTGTTAATTCAAAGGCATATTTTTCATCAGCAAGCAAAAATTCCACTACTCTCAAATATGCTTCGCCTTTTTGAATCTTTTTTGATTCCTTTGCCAGTTCCCTGGCCCTGGCCCTTAGTATATTTTTCCTTTCTTCCGGACCGGGCGTAAAACTTTTCTCCAAGGCTGTCGCGCCAGCCTCTATACGATGCCTGACCTCTTCCCAGCGATTACCGTTTGAATCACCTCTGCCTTGCCCGTTCACTTTAAACTACCTTTCTTTAATCATGGTTTGAACAATCTCTGCAAGCTTTCCCGCAGTAAATCCGCCGGAGTGGGGCAGAATCTCTTCCGTGTTAATTGATAGCAGTAAAGAAAGCACATTGTTAAAGTGCTTTGTCGACTCATTTTTTTCTCCTTCCCGTTTAACAAGATTGCCCAGCATAAAATGTGCAAGCACAAATTCCGGGTCAAGATAGATTGCCTTTTTGAAAAACTTTATAGATTCTTTCACACGGCCTTCTTCCTGATATATGGTCGCCAAAAGATAATGGTAGCCGGGGTGGAGTTTTTCAGCATCAATCGCCTTTTTGCACCACCTTTCCGCTTCAGCCAGTTTCCCCTGATTGGCGTATGCCTTTGCAATAAGCGCCATCGAGCTTGAATCTAAAACCGATGCTTTATATCCGGGTTGGCCGTTATGAAATAAACCGGTCAATTTTTTTACTGATTCCTTATAGAGGCCTTCTTTATAAAAGGCACGAGCCTCCTGATATATATTTCGCTCCGGCCCGGCTATTTCTTTCCGGGTATCTTTTGGGCTTTCTTTATGCCTGTTGGCATGTTTTTTCTTAAACAGGATTGTGCCTGGGAGCTGTATCTTATATAGATCTGAATTTTGAACAAAAGCTGCTTCAATAGGATTTACGATCAGCCATCCGCCCTGAACAAGGCAGAGGGTAAGACGTTCAATGACCTCATTTATGACCTCTGGATCAAAATACATGAGTATATTACGGCAAAAAATTACATCCATTGCAATATTGTTCAGCGGTGTCCAATAAGCCTTGCTCGCCAGGTTGAGCTGGGAAAAATCCACTTTTTTTTTAATATAAGGGGCGATTTCAAAACGATTTGGAGCTATTTTTTTGAAATATTTTTCAATCACCCATTTGCGTGTATTACGAAACGACCAGCTTGTATAAACTCCCTTTACGGCTTTTTGAAGAAAATGGGTGTTGATATCGGTGGCAAGGATCGTAATATCCCAATCCTTCAGAAGCACCATAGTTTGATCGATAAAGATAGCTATTGAATAGGGTTCCTCGCCCGTAGAGCATCCAGCACTCCAAAATCTGATACTTTTATCTTTTTTACCGTGTTTTTTGACCAGCTCCGGAATAATATTATTTTTCAAGGCATAAAAGATGTTTTCATCCCGGAAAAAGAAAGTTTCACCTATGGTAAGATGTTTAGCCAGGGTATCGACCTTTTTTTTTATTAACGGAGGCGACAACAGCCAGTGAATATACGATACCGGGTTATCAAAATCCAAATCGAGCGCGACAGCCTCGATAGCCCGTTTAAGGTCTGTCCACCTTTCCTTTGGAAAATAGAGTCCCATTTGAGAACTGACAAATTTACTCAATTGGGAGATACGGTAATCCGGGACATTTTGAGTCATAATATTTCAATTGCCGGAGTTCATTTTCATAAATTTGCCTGACCCTGCTCCGCTATCTCCTGATACAAATTGTTTACCTCTTTGACGGGATATAACTGATCAATTTTATAAATTAAAACAGCGTTGCTGTTAATGTCCCCAACTCCCCCGATATACTGTTCCATCTCAGGCAAGATTTGCCGTGCCCTGTCAAGTTGGTCCTGCGAAAAGTCAATAACGCCCTCTACACTATCCACGATAAATGCTATGGTCCGTGTTGATGTTCGTGAGATGATGATCCGGTTATCAAGTTCTATTTCCTGATTCGGCAGGTTGAACTTTTTGCGGATATTGACGACAGGAATGATTGCCCCTTGCATGTTAATTAATCCGAGTAAATTGTCAGGGGCTTTAGGAAGATGGATTAGCTCAACCGCGCGTATGACTCTTTCTACTGCGGAAAGCTTCACAGCGTAAAACTTGTTGTTAATTTCAAAAACAAGATATTGATCTTGTTGCATAAATTACCAATAAAATTTTCGTTGATTTTGTGCGAATCAATTTTTGTATTACTGGTTTTGCGTTATCGGGTGTGGGATTGAATAAAATTTTTTTCTATTATAGATTAACATATAATAGAAAAAAAACAAGAGAGAAATAAAAAATCTATTTTCTTGCCACATTTTGAAATTTTATATAACATATTTTATAAAGATATTTGTTATATCCAAACAAACAAAAGAGGAGAATTGCTATGAATGGGTTTAAAAAAATTTTGTATCCTGTTGATCTTTCAGAATCATCGGTAAAACTGGTTCCCTATGTGACTGAGATGGCAAAAAAATTTGAATCGGAGATTCACGTTTTGTTCGTAGCACGTGTTTTTGATTATTTTACCGGCATCTATGTTCCTCATCCATCGATCAACAAATTTGAGACTGAAATAGTAGAAGGAGCGG
Organism: Deltaproteobacteria bacterium; assembly: GCA_030596405.1. Taxonomy (GTDB): domain Bacteria; phylum Desulfobacterota; class Desulfobacteria; order Desulfobacterales; family JAUVKB01; genus JAUVKB01. Next base: position 15,587 of record JAUVKB010000012.1, on the reverse strand, counting down.
ACAGGCGGATGCAGGAATTCGTAGAAGAACATTTTGAACATTTTCCCGGCGTCAAAACTTTGGTGGTGGCTGGAGACGCTGCAGAAGAAATTTTAAAGTATGCTGAGTCAGAAGGCATTGATCTGATTGTCATAGGGACGCATGGCAGGAAAGGGTTGGAAAAAATTATTTTCGGTTCCGTTGCTGAACGGGTGATCAAATCGTCTCCTGTTCCGGTTCTTCTTGTTAATCCTTATAAGGTTTAATTGCAAATAGGGTAATGCCGTAAACTTAATAATGTTTTATTTAATCTGGGGCGCGTTGAAACACCCCCCTGATTGGCCGTCATTCCCGAATGCATTTATTTCTTTTTTTTCTTCTTTTTTCTTTTTTTTCTCTTTTGTCGTTTTATAGCCAGTTTTGCTTTTCGCCGAGCTAATTTTTCTTTGATTTCTTCCTGGTACTTATGAACGTTCTCTTTGATTCCTTTGATATCTTCCTGATATTTCCGAACGGCGGAATACGACAGATAATACCCTAAAAAAGCAAGGGGCAGACCGATAATAATCCCGCCTACCGTCATTATCCAAAGAATCTCGGGCGTTTTTTGTAACATTGCATAAGTCGTTGTAAAACCTATGTTTTCAGGTAGAGCAATGGCCTTTTTAATCCCAAACAGTTTTGTCCCTATAAAATAAGTGATACTGTAAATAACAGGAGCTGTGACAGGATTGGTTATCCAGACACCGACTGCCGCTGAAATTTTGTTCCATTTGAGAAGAGTGGCGAAAAAAACCGCTATGGCGGTTTGAAAGCCGATAGAAGGCGTCAGGGCAATAAAAATACCTAGAGCAAATCCAAGGGCGATTTCCTTTGGCTGGCCTCTGATTTTAAGGAATCTCACATACGCCTTGTGTAGCGCTGCATGAAATCTGTTTTTATTATTTATTTCTTTTTTTTGCACGTACTTATATTTTTACCGCAGGTCTAAGTTGGACTTTTTACGAAAATTTTATATAATAATATCATAAATGGATGATAATGTCTCTAACATAAAAAAAATAGCGCAGCTTATGGCTGAACTTGCAGAACAGTTGGAAATCTGCACACGTTGCGGAATGTGTCAGGCGTTCTGCCCTCTTTTCGCACAAACAGGATTTGAGTCTGATGTTGCTCGCGGAAAACTGGCCATGCTGGATGGACTAACGCACGAACTGTTTAAAAGTCCCGAAGGTGTTTACGAGCGTCTCAACAAGTGTCTTCTTTGCGGGTCATGTGAATTCAATTGTCCCAGAGGGACGAATGTTTTAGAAATTTTTTTAAAAGCCCGCGTGATTCTTACAGGCTTCATAGGACTTTCACCGGTAAAAAAAACTGTTTTACGGAGGATATTAGCCCGCCCTAAAACTTTTGACCGCCTTGTGAAATTAGCATCAAAATTTCAAAATATTTTTACACGCCCGGCCAGCGAACCGGTCGGAATTTCCTGCCGTAAATTTGCTTTGCCTTTACGGCAGGAACGAAATTTTGTTTCCATAGCGCCGGCGCCGTTTCATCATATGGCGCCGTCTTTGCGCACAACTTCCGGGAGTTCAGGCATAAAAGTGGCCTTTTTCGTCGGCTGCCTGATAGATAAAATTTTCCCCGACGTGGCCAAGGCTGTCCTGAAAGTCTTAGATTATCATGGGGTCGGGGTTTTCATGCCGGAAGGCCAGGGCTGCTGCGGGATACCGGCTGTTTCATCTGGAGATGCCGTTGCGTTCAACCGTCTGATCCGTCATAATTTAGATATATTCGAAGCGGCAGATTTCGATTATCTGGTTACAGCCTGTGCAACATGCACGTTCACAATAAAAAAAATCTGGCCAATGATGATTCAAATGATGGTTCGAAAAGAATCCGCCAACATCAAAAGCAGGGTTAGAAAAATTGCGGAAAAGACACTTGACATCAACCAGTTTCTGGTTTCAAAAATCGGCCTGCAAAATGGCGTCTCCGGAAGGGATGCAAAAGCCGTCTCTGTTACATACCATGACCCCTGCCACCTCAAAAAATCCCTGGGCATATCCAGTGAACCCAGAGCCCTCATAAAGGCGAATCCTCTATACCGTTTTACCGAAATGCCGGAGGCCGATGTGTGTTGCGGTATGGGGGGGAGTTTTAATTTGCAGTATTATAATATTTCGACAAAAATAGGCAGACAAAAATATAACAACATTAAAATATCCGGATGTTCAACAGTAGCTACCGGATGTCCTGCCTGTATGATCCAGATTTCCGACATGATCTCCAGGCTGGGGGGTCGCATTGCCGTTAAGCATCCAGTTGAAATATATGCGGAGTCCTTAAAAAATTAAGAACTTATCTGTTTGTCTGCACATAATCGTTGTTCTATATCTTCTGGCGTTCAATAACGATTTTATCAAGCACTATTTAAGTTTTTGATTTTTTGCGAGACCGTTAAATCTGCGATTAGTAATTTTGTATAAACAGATCCCGATGGTTTTAATACGCTTTTGAATAAAATTATCTGATCGACGGTAAAGATTTCCGATTCAAATCCTTCAAATTTCTTTATTGCATCGACTAATCTTTTTAGGGGGATCTTTTTTTTGATCCGCCCCAGTGTCAGGTGCCCTTTAAAAAGCCTTTTTTCTTTTGCAAAACCGATCGACCCCAAATTTTCATCAAGTTCTCTCTGCAATCCTACTAGTGTGGATATTTGGCCGGCAATCCCAACCCATATCACCCTGGGACGTTTAATGTTCGGGAATATACCTATCCCTTTTGCTGAAAGGGATATCGGAGCATATCCCTTTGCGGTTTCAATTATTGCTCCGCCTGCGTTTTCTATATCGGTTTTGGTGATGTCGCCTAAAAATTTCAGCGTAAGATGAATATTTTCAGGGTGGACCCACCTTGCATTAAGTCCATGGCATTTTATCTGTTTTTGGAGTTTACCGATAGAAGAAATAATATTTTCAGGAAGTTCAAAAGCTATAAAAGATCGTATCGTTTCAAACATTTAAACTGAATTTGGGAGTGTAAATTGGGGTTCTCCAAGGATAAATTTCCCTTGCGAAATCCTTTTTTTTAAAATTTCAGCAATTTCCCGTGCCTTGACCAGACTGGAAAGCGGCACGGTCTGTATTTGTTCTCCATTAAAATTAATATAGCCGCTTTTAAGCTCTTCATAGCTGACCTGGCCGTAACTTTTCGATATTCCGTTCGAATAGTCGTGTCCATAATCGATGATTTGTGTAAATATTTTATCGTCTGATATGGCTGTATGCGTGGCAATCTCTTCGTTCAATACAGGAATAGGGATGCCTAAACCGACTGCAAGGGAACAGCCGTACCCCTGGATACTAACTCCTACGATCCACTTGGAACTCATCTGTTTCAAATCTCCCATGACCCACAATGTCCCGGCAGGCGTTAAGGGTATTCCATCTGTTGTTCTTTTTGCGGAAGGGTTATGCTGTGTGCCGTTCCATGTGACATATCCTGTGCCGCCGCCAAGAAAAATCCTGGTTCCAAGGCCGATTGTTTTGTAAAAAGGATCATTAAAAAGAGGGCTTAACTGACCTGCCGAGCAGTAATTGGCGTTGCCTGCTTTCGGCTTAAGCGTTCCCATGTATGTATAAATCGTTTTTTTTGTTAAATTAACGGCACAATTATAATTCTGGTATCCGTTTCTTGGATTGCAGAGTACGGCATTGGGAAGCGTGTCTAATGATATTTCTTTTTCGATCATTCTGTTAGGATAACATGGCGTCCCATAAGCGGTCGCTTTTAATTGTATCCTGTTTCCTGCAAGAAGGTCCTGAATTACATGGCCGCCTCCGTAATTAAATTCTCCGGGATAAACCTTGTTTAGCGGATCATCCTCACAGGGTTCAGTAGCCCCTATGTAACAATCGACTGCAGCCACACCTGCATATGCCGGCACATTGTTTAACCAAACCTTGGATGCCTTTATCGTGGGGACGGAATGTCCAAAATTTATAAATGCCCCGGAAGAACACATGGGCGAAAATGTTCCTGTTGTTACAACATCTACATGTCTTGCAGCTTCAACCGGCCCTTCGTCTTTAACAATATCGATCATCTCTTCGGCAGTCACAACAACGACTTCACCTGACTTGATCCTGTTGTTGATATCCAGGTATGTCTTGTTGACTTTATATTGCTTCATTATTGATTACTCCTGATTAACGCCGGCTTTAACGGCATTAATTTTGGCTGTAATATTGTTTTTTATCCAGGCTGCATCCCACCATTCAACCGGGTTTACAAACGTATTATGAATAAGTATGCCAAAATGCAAATGATCCCCTGCAGCAAGACCGGTGGCCCCTGTACGACCTATAATGTCGCCTTTTGATACTATCTGTCCTTTTTTTACATTAAAACCGCTAAGATGAGAATACATGCTGAATATTCCAAAGCCGTGATCAATCATGACTGTTTTTCCGTAAATACCTATGGGACCGGCATATACAACTTTTCCTTTATTGGAAGCCGGGACAGGTGAGCGTGCAACAGATGCCAGGTCTATTCCAAGATGTACCTGGCGGTCGATTATACGGCCTTTATACCTATATTCACGCTTATCTGCAAAACCCGCCCTTCTTGCCGAGCCCGGCAGCCTTAAAAAAGGTCCTTTCCAGTATAAAACTTCATCTGTATGTTTTGCTATTTCCGTTATCTTTTTAAAATTAGCCAGTCGAAGATCACGATTAACTTTAAGAAATTTATCTATTAAATCCGTGTTAGGTAAATCAGTTTTAGGCAAATCCTTTTGGGAATCCCCTACATCAAATTCGGGCATCTTGCGGTTAAGAAATCTGTCGGGAATATTAATTACATCCTTTTTAAATGCCCTCCTTTTTATATAATACGAAAGACCGGCCCTGGTACTGTTTCCCGCTTGATCGAGCGCATTGACAAAAATTTTTGTATCCGCGCCTTGAGTATAATCAAGCACAAAAAATGCCATTAAAATGTTTGTATCTTTAAAATATCCTGAATGCCCCGGGAAAAAGGTGTCCCCGATGTAGATACCGCTTTTTGGGCACGGTTCGGATGTCTTATAAATGACGAGGCCTGCCCCGCCCTGGGTAATGTTGTGAGCCCTGGTTAAGATATCTACGTCAGGCGGTTTTGTATCTATCGTCAGATTTTTTTCTATATAGGTCTTATTGCCATGCCACCACTGGCGCCATGAAAAGTCCCGCACGACTATACGTAAGATTGCCTTGCCGTCTGAAATCCCCTGCTTTTCAGGTTTGATTGAAATATTGAAAGTTTTTTTATGCACCAGGCCGCCGCTGAAAAGGCCTGAAGAAGGGAAATTTTCTTCAAGTAAAACAACTTCCCTGCCATCTTTTAGCAAGCCGATCCATATCCTTCGCACACCGCTTTTGGTATCGGACACTGAAATGGCAATTTTTTGACAAGCGCCTATGAACGAAGGCACCTTTTCCAGAAGTACAGCCGGTTTTTCGTTCTCAAATCGTGCCAATAGAATCCATGCCACAGACAGAGTAATGAGTAAACATAACAAAACAATAAGCCATGTCCTGGATTTTTTATTTTTTACCTTCATTAAGTTCCAATCCTCTTTCAACGGTTTCAAATAAAAACTAAATTAATAAAATATCAGTTAACCAGGCGGTAAGCAAGGCAAAATTTTCCCGCCTTGACTTTTAAATGCTTGCGCGATAAATTTCATATAGACGTTTTTAATATGCGATAAATTTATCGTTTTGTACAACAGTGTCGAGGTTAAAAGTGTATGAGTAACCAGGTCGAAATAAAAAATTTTTTAATCGGTAATGGATCCCCTATTGTTCTGATATCAGGGCCATGTGTAATAGAGGATTTTGAAACGACTTTTGAGATTGCTTCATTTCTTAAAGATGTAACTCGGGAACTGAATATTCCGTTTATTTTCAAGGCGTCCTATGACAAAGCCAACCGCACATCCATCAATTCATTCAGGGGTCCGGGTATTACAGATGGGCTTGAAATTCTAAAACAGATAAAAGCAAAGCTTGACGTGCCCGTACTTTCAGATGTTCACCGGATTAATGAAGTTGCAGAGGCAGCCAAGGTTTTGGATATCATACAGATTCCGGCCTTTTTATGCAGACAAACCGATCTGATTTTAGAAGTCGCAAAAACCGGAAGGCCTGTAAATATAAAAAAAGGTCAGTTTCTTGCTCCGTGGGATATTATAAATGTCGTGGAAAAAGCGACATCCACGGGAAACAACAAGATTGTGGTTACTGAACGTGGATCGATGTTCGGATATAACAATCTGGTAGTCGATTTCCGTGGCATTAAAATTATTCAGGATAGCGGCTGGCCCGTAATCTTTGACGCAACCCACAGTGTCCAGCTCCCTGGAGGAGCGGGCAATAGTTCAGGGGGGCAGCGGGAATTTGCGCCTATTCTTGCCAGGGCGGCGGTTGCTTCAGGGGCAGACGGGATATTTATAGAGGTTCACAAAGATCCTGACAAAGCGCTGTGCGACGGCCCTAACTCATTGAAGATGGACACCCTTTGCGATCTGCTTTTACAGCTTAAAGCGATAAATGAGGCGGTAAAACAATAATGGCGTTTTAAAAAGTCAAAATGGACGGCACAAGGATCTGAAACTATTAAAAGGCTTAAAAATATAAAGCTCCTTCTTCTTGACGTGGACGGAGTTCTGACCGATGGCGGTATTATTTACAATGACCACGGAATTGAGACCAAGATATTTAACGTTAAGGACGGTCTTGGGATAAGGCTTCTAATGGAAGCGGGGATAAAGGTCGGCATCATAACAGGCAGGCGTTCGGGTGCGCTTACCCACCGGTGCAATAATCTTAATATATCCCTTGTTTTCGATGGCATCAAAGATAAAGCTGCTGTACTGAATTCTGTTTTAGACATGACGGGTATATCGGCAAAAGAGATCGCGTTTGTAGGTGATGATCTGCCGGATCTTTCACTTATGAAAATTATCGGGGTTTCAATTGCCGTGGCAGATGCTCATGAAATAGTGCGTGAAAAATCAGACATGATTACATCGGCAACAGGCGGCGCCGGAGCAGTAAGAGAAGTCTGTGAATTAATATTAAAAGCAAAGGGACGCTGGGAAGAAATTCTGGAACGATTTTAATAATGTATATAAAGAACGGGAGATCAAAAAAATTAAAAATATTTCTAATTTCGATCGGTTTCATTATATTCGGTCTTGTTGTGGCGATTTTTGCGGGCTATAAAATAATATTAGACAAGCATGATAATTTTGCTTCGTTCATTCATGAAGACGCAGACATATCTATCGGTAAAGTCCATCAAACCTTCACACGGAATGGAGTAACGGAATGGAGTATAGATGCGGAGTCAGTACGATTCGTCAAGAAAAAAGAAGAGGCTTTTTTCCAGGATCTGTACGTAACCTTTTTTCTTAAAAATAATAACAAAATTTATCTTAAGGCAGACCATGGGGTTTTAAAAACAGATTCAAATGACATGGAAGTTTCAGGTGATGTTGTGTTGAAAAATGACACTTGCAAACTTAATACCAAAGAATTATATTATAATCATAAACAACGAATAATTTCTTCAAGGGTTCCGGTAAAAATTACAGGGGATTCATTTGACCTTACTGCAGATTCAATGTCCTATGATTTAAACACAAATAAGGCCGTGTTAGACAGACGTGTTGAGGGAGTTTTTGATGCCGTTAATGATAAGGCTTTGAACTAGCGAGGTCTCTTTGATGGCAACATTGTCGCTTCAAAAATTAGTCAAGGCATATTATGGGAAAAAGGCTGTAAATTCAGTGAGCCTGGATGTGGAAAGTGGTATGGTGACAGGGCTTTTGGGCCCAAACGGCGCAGGCAAAACCACTACATTTTATATGACTGTCGGAATGATAAAACCGGATGATGGGCATGTTTTTATAAACGGTGAAGATATTACATATCTTCCCATGTATTTGAGGGCGCGCAAAGGCGTCGGTTATCTGCCCCAGGAGGCATCGATATTCAAAAAACTTTCGGTAATGCAGAATGTAATGGCGATTCTTGAAATCCTCCCTATTACAAAATCAGAGCAAAAAAAGAGGGCGAACATGCTTCTTGATGAGCTGAGCATTAAACACCTTTCGAACCAAAAAGCCGGTCTGCTATCAGGCGGTGAGCGACGACGTCTTGAAATAACGCGCTCTCTATCCGTTAATCCGTCCTTTATTCTTCTTGATGAACCGTTTGCAGGTATAGATCCATTGGCGGTTAACGACATCAAAAAAATTATAAAACAACTTAAGCAGCGAGATATAGGAATACTTATCTCCGATCATAATGTCAGAGAGACCCTTGAAGTTTGCGATCACGCATATATATTAAATGAAGGAAAGGTTATTGAATCCGGTTCTCCGGAAAAGATCGCTCAAAGTGAAACCGCACGCCGTATATATTTAGGTAACGGATTTAGGCTATAAAATGGTGCTTGAATTACGACAACAGCTCAAATTATCTCAACAACTGGTCATGACGCCCCAGCTACAGATGGCCATCAAGCTTTTACAGCTGTCCAGGCTTGAGCTTATGGATACTATCCGTCAGGAATTGGAGGAAAACCCCGCTCTGGAAGAACAGGAGTCTGCTGTTGAAGATGAGTCTGCTGTTGAAAATCAAACGGCGGAGCTGTCCGAAACCGTGGACAAAGATTTTGCTTCATCAACAAAAGAGGTTATAATAGAAGAAAGAATTCCTGATGAAACGGATTGGAATAATTATATAAATGAATATAATTCCACGGGCAAAATCTATCTTGAAATCGAAGGAAAGGATTCGCCGAAATTCGAAAGTTTTATCGCGCAAAAGGAATCTTTAAACAAACATCTCCTGTGGCAACTGTTAATGACATCTCCGACTGAGGAACAAGAGAGGATAGGGAGTTTTATTATAGGCAACCTCAACAAGGACGGCTACCTAGATGTGTCTGTCGAGGAAATTGCCGCGGAAAGTGGTTCAGAGCGTGAAAAGGTTGAGCATGTGTTAGCTCTTGTTCAAACGTTTGATCCTATCGGGGTAGGCGCAAGGAGCTTAAGTGAGTGTCTCCTTATCCAGGTCAGACATCTGGGAATTTCCGATACCAGGGTAACCGAGATTATTACGAACCATTTAAAGTTTCTTGAGAATAAAAATTACAAAGCCATAAGCAGGGCTTTAAAGGCAAGTATTGAAGATGTCGTTTGTGCTGTAAAGATTATTAAATGTCTGGAACCAAAGCCTGGTCGTGAATTTTCCGGTGAAGAGCCTCAATATATTACTCCGGACATTTTTGTCCATAAAATGGAGGATAACTTTGTAATTATGCTAAACGACGACGGTATGCCGAAACTGCGCGTCAATACATTTTTTAAAAATACCATAAGCCGAGGTAAAAAAATTTCCGGTTCAACAAAGGAGTACCTGCAAGAAAAAATGCGTTCAGCGGCATGGCTGATCAGAAGCATCCATCAAAGGCAAAAAACCATATACAAGGTTATGGAAAGTATCATGGGGTTTCAACGGGATTTTTTCGAAAATGGAATTGCACACTTAAAGCCGATGGTGTTAAAAGACGTTGCGGAAGATATCGATATGCATGAATCAACAGTAAGCAGGGTAACAACAAATAAATATGTATATACCCCCCAGGGGATTTTTGAGTTGAAATATTTTTTTAACAGTTCTATTAATCGATTTCATGGTGAGGCGATAGCCTCTGCCAGCGTGCAGGAAAAGATAAAGAAGATTATCGAAAGTGAGGACCCTAAAAAACCTTTCAGCGATGACAGGATTTCTAAATTTCTAAAGGAGTCAAATATCGATATAGCTCGTAGAACCGTTGCTAAGTACAGGGAAATTATGAGAATACTGCCATCCAACAAACGCAGGCAATTTTGACGGCTTTGTAAAAAGCCCTAATTTTCGTTTAAGCACTATTTAACACAAGAGAGGTTGTTATATGCAGACATCTATAACTTTTAAGAATATCGATTCCTCCGAAAATTTAAAAACATACGTTCAAGACAAACTAAAACGATTTGACAAATTTTTAGACAACCCGGCAGAAGCCAATGTGGTCCTTTCCGTTGAAAAGTTTCGCCACATTGCCGAAGTCAACATAAGTGGTGACAGGCTCACCATAAACAGTAAAGACGAAACAAACGATATGTATTCAGCTATCGATATAGTTTTGGACAAGCTTGAGGCGCAAATCAAGAAGAATAAACAGAAGCTCAGGAAACGCAGGGGCAACTCAAATATCAGAACAAATAGCGCCTTTAATGAACAAACAGTATCTGCCGATGATGAAGATGCAAAGATAATAATTGAAAATATTGAATATAAACCGATGGATATTGAAGAAGCTGTTATGCAGATGGATCTTGTAAATGATAACTTTTTCGTATTTACTGATGCGAAGACAGATAAAGTTAATGTCCTTTATCGTCACAAGGATGGCAACTATGGACTAATTCAGCCCATCGGTTGATCCGGTTTACGTCTTGCGGTTTTTACCTGTAATGATAACGCGCAGCTTGTATCCGATTATTTCGTTGGTGGATGTTAAATGAAAATACTTGATGTTTTGCAAAAAGAAGCGATTCTTGTCGATTTGAAAGCCAAAGACAAAAAGGGCGTTCTTGAAGAACTTGTAACCCCTGTGGCACATATTGCAGGGATAAATCATAAAGACCTCGTACGAGTTCTTATGGATCGTGAACAGCTTGGGAGCACCGGTATCGGAAAGGGCATAGGAATCCCGCACGGCAAAATAAAAGGCCTTGAATCATTGATTCTCGGTTTTGGTTTAAGCCGGAAAGGCATAGATTTTGAATCTATAGATGGGCGCCTGACACATATCTTTTTTCTTCTTGTTACGCCTGAAAATTCGACAGGTCTTCATTTAAAATTGCTAGCTAAAATCTCCAAAATTCTGAAGAATGATTCCTTCAGAGAGGGGCTGTTAAATGCCATTGATTCCGATGAAATTTATGCCATTATCAAGGAGGAAGACAAGGAAAACTTTTAATTAAGTATATTTTGGTTTGATTGTGAAAAATTTAATAATATTTATTATTACAGGGTATTCCGGTTCAGGCAAAAGCACTGCTATTGCGGCATTCGAGGATGCTGGGTTTTATTGTGTCGATAACATGCCCATAGCCCTTCTTCCCAAATTTTTAGAACTGCCGATTGAAAACGAGCACGAAATTGCAGGGCTTGCCTTTGTAATGGATTTGCGGGGAAAAAACTTTCTTTCCGAATATATGTCCATTTTAAGCTCTCTCAGACAAGATGGATATAATTTTGAAATTCTATTCCTTGAAGCTGACGAAAACACCTTGCTGAAGCGATACAGTCAGACGAGAAGACATCATCCTCTCTCCCATTGCAAAAGCCTTATTGAGAGCATTCGGGCTGAAAAAGATTATTTAAAAAATATAAGAAAGGCATCCGACAAAGTAATAAATACATCCCTTTTCAATGTGCATGAGCTCAAGGATACTGTCTTTAATATAGCAAAAAAAAGGGTACGGCTCACGCCGTTAAGGATAAATATTTTATCATTCGGTTTTAAGTACGGCAATCCAAATGATGCCGATCTGATTATAGATGTCCGTTTTCTTTCAAATCCCCATTTTGTTCCTGATCTGAGAACATTGGACGGAACAACAGATGAAATTAAAAAATTTGTATTGAACACAGATGAAGCCGGCGTATTCTTAACAAAATATTTGGACATGCTCGATTATTTAATCCCTTTGTATGAAAAAGAGGGAAAAGCCTATTTGACTGTTGCTGTGGGATGTACAGGAGGCGTTCATCGTTCCGTTTCCGTTGCATCTGCTATATTTGAGCATATTAAAAATCAGGGGAAACAGGTCGAGATAACCCATAGGGATATCGGCCAGCAATAAGCCGATGATGAAAGGATTTTTATGATAGGTATAGTTATTGTCACTCACGGTCAGCTTGGAAAGGCGCTTATTGACACATCTGAACTTATCCTTAATGCTCGACCACGGTCGGTGGTATCGGTTTCTATTAATCTGGAAGTAAATGTCGATAAATTACGTGAAAAAATTACCGAAGGAATCAAAAAAGTCGATACAAACGATGGATTGTTAATCCTTACAGATATGTTTGGAGGCACCCCTTCTAATTTAAGTTATTCGTTTTTGGAAGAGGGCAGAGTGGAAGTAATATCAGGGGTCAATCTTCCTGTTTTAATAAAAGCGGTAACCGATCGAGAAAAGATGGAACTTTGCAAGCTTGCGGAACGTCTGGAAACTTACGGCAAAAAAAGCATCTCGTCTGCAAGCGGGATATTAAGAGGGAATAAGCGGAGCTAGTAATTGTTGAAGTGGTATCTCGCAGCGACTACAGAGGCAGATATCGATCAAATTTTTGAAATTGAAAGGTATTCCTTTGAACAACCATGGAGTCGCGCATCTTTCTTAGAAGAGTTGATTTGCAAAAATGCCGTAAATTATGTTGTAAAAAGCGGTAACTCTCATGACCATGAAGAAATTGTGGCATATATATTTTTTCACTTGATCGAAGATGAAATGCATCTCTTAAAAATCGCGGTAACGCCTGAATGGCGGTGTCAGGGGCTTGCCGTGTGGCTTCTTGGCAAATCGTTTTCAAGTGCTTTGGAAAAGGACGTAAGCACCGTTTCTCTTGAAGTCCGCCCTTCAAATAAGCCAGCCATAACACTTTATAAAAAGCTTGGTTTTGTGATAACGGGAAAACGGCCAAATTATTATTCTGAAGCCAGGGAGGATGCTATGGTTTTAACAAAAAATCTTAAGGAGAAGGCATTATGAGCGTAAAAATTGGTATAAACGGTTTTGGCAGAATAGGACGGCTTATTTTCAGGGCTGCTCTTAATAATCCCGATGTAGAGGTCGTTGCCATTAATGATCTTACGGATTCGGCTACAATGGCCCATCTTCTTAAATACGATTCCGTGCATGGCAAATTGGACATCGATGTCACAGCGAAAAAAGACGCCATTGAAGTAGCGGGCAGATCGGTTGCCATTACATCCATAAAAGATCCTGAAAAGCTCTTATGGAAAGATTTTGATGTAAGTGTTGTTGCGGAATGCACCGGCCTTTTCAGAGACAGGGAAAATGCATCAAAGCATCTTGCTGCCGGAGCACGCAAAGTAATCATATCAGCGCCTGCAACAGATCCGGATATTACCATTGTCCTAGGTGTTAATTCAAAACAGTATGACCCGGTTCAGCACAATATTATTTCAAATGCGTCTTGTACAACAAATTGCCTTGCGCCTGTTGCCAAGGTCCTTCTTGAAAATTTCGGTATACGGTGCGGGCTTATGACCACGATACATTCCTACACGGGAGACCAGCGGCTTCTCGATTTTCCCCACAAGGATCTTCGCAGAGCAAGGGCGGCGGCATTATCTATGATCCCGACTACAACAGGCGCAGCAAAAGCCGTTGCCCTGGTGCTTCCTGAACTGTCCGGCAAACTTAATGGGCTTGCCATTCGAGTTCCAACACCAAACGTGTCGATTGTCGATCTTGTTGTAACAGTAGAAAAATCAGGGATTACAGTGTCTGATATAAACGATGCCCTTAGGGAGGCTTCAGAAGGATCACTTTCCGGAATACTCGGATATAGTGACGCTCCGCTTGTATCAACCGATTTTAACGGCGTAGCATTATCTTCAATTGTTGATGCGCCCACGACATATGTCGTAGACAACATGGTAAAAGTACTCTCATGGTACGATAATGAGGCCGGATACTCAAACAGGATGGTTGATCTTGCCGCCATGATTGGATCACAATTTTAACGTAAACGGATAAGTATTGATTAGAATCCGTTTATTATTTAAATTTGATAATGGGAGATGAACAAATGGAAGATCGCAGGGCGCTTATTGCAGGAAACTGGAAAATGTTTAAGACCTGTTCCGAGGCTGTTGAAACAGCAAGACAGCTTGTTGAATTTGTGCCTGATGTAAATGAGATCGATGTTATGATTGCCCCGGCATTTACCTCGCTTGCCCTTGTAAACGATATTGTGCAAGGAAGCTGCATTTCGCTTGGGGCGCAGAATGTTTTTTGGGAGAAAGAAGGGGCCTATACGGGTGAGACATCTTCAGATATGCTTGTATCTGCAGGATGCAAATATGTTATAATCGGACATTCTGAACGGCGGCAATACTTTGGCGAAACCGACGAAACTGTAAAAAAAAGGATTGATGCCGCAATCAATGGTGATTTGATACCAATTTTATGTGTCGGAGAGATGGAAAAAGAGCGGGAATCCGGAGAAACATTTTCTGTGCTTGACAAACAGATAAAAAAAGGGTTAGAAGATTTTTCTTACTCTGACCTTAGAACCTTGGTAATAGCATATGAACCTGTTTGGGCCATAGGTACAGGTAAAACAGCAACCAGCGATCAGGCCCAGGAAGTCCACCTGTTTTTGCGTTCTTTGCTTGAAAAAAGTTTTGGGGCAAAGTTTTCCGAATCCGTTAGAATACTGTATGGCGGAAGCGTAAAACCGAACAATATATCAGAGCTGATGGCAATGAATGATATTGACGGAGCACTTGTGGGCGGCGCGAGTTTGAATGCTGAGATGTTCAGCAGGATTATCCATTTTAAACACCAATAAACAGGTTGTTAAAACAATAGTATGTCTATTTTATTAGTAATAATACATGTTTTTGTATGTATCGCGCTTATTATGATCGTTTTGTTTCAAACCGGGAAAGGGGCTGACATGGGCGCCGCGTTTGGAGGGGGCGCCAGCCAGACACTTTTTGGCAGTACAGGTGCATCAACTTTCTTAAGTAAAGCAACCTATATAGCTGCTATTGTGTTTATGCTCACATCGTTATGTCTTGCCTATTTATCTTCTCATAAGACCGAAAGATCTATGATGATGGAAACAAAAACTCCTGTTAATCAGCAGATGGCTATACCGTCTGACACTGATGCAGGGACTCTTCCTGAACAGAAACCGGCAGAGTCACAAAAATCGGATCAAACAACAAAAAGCCAACAAGATTAGGGTTCGCTCAAAACAACTTCATATTTTATGTGCCGAAGTGGTGGAATTGGTAGACACGCTATCTTGAGGGGGTAGTGGGCAACTCCCGTGCCGGTTCAAGTCCGGCCTTCGGCACCATCTATAAAGGATTAGCCACAATTTCACGAAGTTGTGGCTTTTCTATAATTATAATATCTGCTTTAAATTTAGGTAGTTGTTTACTCATCACTGTAGACACTCCTTTCTTTGTGACTCATATCTCTTGCCTTTATTACACGAATAAGATTCAGTAGTGTCCGGTTAGGTTTTTGCATATATCATTTGCTCTTTGATAATCAGATTATCAGACCATACGTTTTTTTTATCAGCACGCAATTCGTTCTGGATGCTATTTCTAAGCTGACGAATCCTCTTTATTGATACAGGTTCATTAAACTGTTCATGGCAGTAAATGGCCATAAGCAGATAAGTTGTTAACCCGGCAAGGATTTGAACCATCAGACCATATTT
>JAUVKB010000075.1 GCA_030596405.1 Deltaproteobacteria bacterium | reverse complement strand
GTGTGTTGATATTGTAACAAAGTTTGCACTTTCAGAAATGATGATTCCGGCGTTACTTCCAGTTGTAGTACCTGTTATTGTCGGTTTTACATTAGGTCCTGTTGCTCTTGGCGGCGTTCTTATCGGAAGCATTGTTACTGGTTTGTTTGTAGGTATTTCAATGACAACCGGTGGCGCTGCATGGGATAATGCAAAGAAATATATTGAAGACGGAAATCTTGGAGGTAAGGGTAGTGATGCACATAAGGCAGCAGTTACAGGTGATACTGTAGGTGACCCTTATAAAGATACTGCTGGTCCTGCTATTAATCCAATGATCAAGATCTTGAATGTTGTAGCTCTTTTGCTTGTACCTTTTATATAACAGTATATAAAATAAAGTATAGTTAAACCATTTAAAGGATTGACGTATTTATACGTCAATCCTTTTTTAATTGATTGAATTTGTATTTTATGATATAGATAAAAAAGTAAATAAATTTTAAAAACCTCTATGCTTTGACAAGTATAATAAAGCATAAAAGTTATGAGTATTTAGTCTTCAGTTGTTATTTTTTTCGCTGCCCAATTTACTACATTCACGTAAATTACTAATTTACTTCCAATAATTTGATATATTTCAAACATATACACTTTTATCCACTCCCGAATGAATCTTGGATCCATTCTTAAAAATATTAGTATATGTTATTAACATAATGAGCTTTTTAAAAAATTACAAATAATATAATATTTTTCTAAGGAATTTATAATGATTGAACAACCTATTAAAGAAGATACTCATGAAATATGTGAATTCAAAGTAGGAGATCTTGCAGTTTATCCTGCTCAAGGTGTTGGACGAATTGAAGCTATAGAAAAAAAAGTAGTTGCAGGAGCAGAACATGATTTTTATATTATGAAAATTATTGAAAACAATATGGTTATAATGATTCCAGTCTGGAATGTTGAACAGGTAGGTTTAAGGAATTTAATAGATAAAGATGATATCGCAAACGTATATGATGTAATGTCCAGGGATCATGATGTGCTAATCAACAAACAGGCCTGGAACCGGCGGCACAAAGATTATATGGATAAAATCAAAACAGGTTCAATTTATGACATCGCAGAAGTATACAGAAATTTGTCCATTCTTAAACATACCAAAGACCTTTCCTTTGGTGAAAGAAAATTATATGATACAGCACAGCTTCTTCTTGTCAATGAACTTTCTACAGCAAGCGGCAAAGACCGTGAAACAATTCTATCTAAAATAGAATCGTTTTTTAACGATTAAAAACATACATCCCCAATTAACATGGTTAACAAAATAACTTTTTTCATAAAAGTTGGCAAGACTGATTTTGGCAAGCGTCTTGATATCCTGATTTCCGACCAAATTAAAAATTCCCGTACATTTATAGCAGATCTTATACGTAATGGGCATATACTGGTTAATAAAGCAGTTAAAAAGCCCAGCTACAGAGTTATTATCGGTGAAATAATATCATGTACTATCCCACCACCAAAACGGTTAATTTTTAATCCTGAACCGGTTCCGATCAATTCCCTGTATGAGGATAATGAGATTTTAATCATTAATAAGCCTCCGGGGTTAGTTGTCCATCCTGCGCCTGGCAATTATTCAGGAACGTTGGTAAACGGGCTGCTTCATTATTATCCTGAACTTGAATGCAATGAAAATAATATAAGGCCGGGAATTGTTCATCGACTTGATAAAAACACATCAGGAGCTTTGATTATTGCAAAAAACGCCAGTGCTCATAATAATCTTACTGCCCAATTTAAAAATAGAAAAGTTAAAAAGCTTTACCTTGCTCTTGTATATGGTAACTTTAAATCGGATGAAGGAGTTATTGAGCTTTCAATAGGGAGGCATCCAGTTGACAGAAAAAAAATGTCCACTGTAAGTAAAAAAGGTCGATATGCCAGAACATTCTGGAAAGTATTGGAAAAATACCAGGGTGCAGCGTTAATTGAACTTATTTTAGATACAGGGCGTACTCACCAGATCAGAGTGCATTGCGCCGCAACAGGTCATCCTGTAATAGGAGATCCTGTTTATTGCAGCTCAAAAGCTTACAAAAACTTTATTATTGATCAAAAAATAGCCATAAAAATTATGTCTTTAAAAAGACAGATGCTTCATGCCAGGAGATTAAGTTTTAGCCATCCTGTATCAAAGCAGGAGCTTTTTTTTAAAGCTCCCCTTCCTGCTGATATGGAAGAAATAATTCAAATTTTCAGGCAGCATTAGTAATATCCGGTTGTACTGCTTCTAAGTAACAACAGCGACAAGAAATAGCTAAAAACAACGAATAAACAACAGATTGCGGCACATTTTTTCTTGACAGAAAAATTTTTGTTATTTTGAAAAAAGAAGCCGGGAGCTCGGTTGTTTCGCTGAATAGTTACTAAATTTTTTGAATTTCTAAGGACTCGCTCACCCAGATTCTAACCGAACACTATTATAAGAGGATAAAAAAATGGAGACAGTAGCACTTTTTGATATTGATAACACCATAACCCCACCAAGGCAACCAATCACAAAACAAATGGTTGATATTATTGACCGTTTATCTGTTTCTTTTAGTGTTGCAGCAGGGAGTCATCTTTCACTTTTGAAAAAACAGTTTTTCGAGCCGCTTTTTAAGTTTGGTTATAGAAAACAGTTTAGTGCTTTTTTAAGTAATGGCGCCATCCAATATCAATGTGACTTCTCAAAAAAAATATCAATTAACGTAGTTAAATCATTTGATATCAGAAAGCATCTTGGTGAAACTGATTATAGATTTTTACTTGAGACTATAAAAGCAACGCAGGAACTACCTGCATTTAAGCTTCCTTCATCAATTAAAGTACTTGGTGACACAATCGCTTTTCGTAATTCAATGGTTAATTTTGCGCCAATCGGCAGGCTTAAAGAAGAGGGCACAAATGCCCAACTTAACAGAAAAAACTTCGTCGAATTCGATCAATCCAGCAGATACAGAGAGACAGTATTGGAACATCTGAATGATGCTTTATCATCTCTTATCGAAAAAAAAGATTTAAAAATTACATTGGGCGGTCAAACATCATTTGATATTGGAATTACAGGTAAAGACAAAACAAATGCAGTACGGACTTTATTTGATATCGGTTTTAAACGGGTGGTCTTTTTTGGAGATGCTTTATTTGAAGGTGGAAATGACTATGCAATCCGCGCCTTTGAAAAAAATACACCCCCCAAACCACCATTATCCATAGAAACCGTTCAGGTAAATTCATATGAGGAGACTATAAAAAGGCTTTATGACTTCAATTTTATAAAAAAATAACGTGTCCGGCAAGCCCTCAATTCAAAAATAGCCGGTAAGCCGGATTATCATTTTCTTCCCAGTAAGGATAGCCAAATTTTTCTAAAAACGTCTGAAACTCAATTCTATCCATTTCAGGAATTTGTATACCCATAAGAATACGTCCGTAAGCCGAGCCATGATTACGATAGTGGAACAGGCTGATATTCCAGCGCTTGCCTATACCAGTTAAAAAATATAACAAAGCGCCTGGACATTCTGGAAATTCAAAGCGGTAAAGATGCTCATCGGCAACTTGTCCGCCATGCCCGCCAACCATATGGCGGATATGCACTTTAGCCATTTCATTATTAGTTAAATCTTCAACCGGATATGCTTTTTTACGCAGTTGTTGCAGCAGTTTTTCTTTTTCTCCTGTGCCTTCGGCCAGACGTACACCAACAAATATCTGCGCATGCTCAGAGTTGGCATACCGGTAGTTGAACTCGGTAATTGTGCGCTGTCCCAAAGCATGGCAAAAAGCATGGAAACTTCCTGGATTTTCAGGAATAGTCACAGCCATCAGCGCCTCTCGTTTCTCTCCTACTTCAGTACGTTCGGCAATAAATTGCAGACGGTTAAAGCTGGTGTTGGCACCGCTGACAATCGCTACAAGAGAACAATCACTCAAACCTTTACGTAGCACATACTGTTTTAAACCTGCCAAAGCCAGTGCACCTGCTGGTTCAGCAATCACCCGCGTATTATCAAAAATATCTTTAATCGCAGCACAGATTTCATCTGTATTTGCCAGAATAACTTCATCTACATATTTTTGAGCTACGGCAAAAGGTATTTTACCAACCTGACTTACTGCTACTCCGTCAGCAAAAATACCGACCTGATCAAGTATAACCCGCTTATCGGCTTGCAAAGCAGCATACAAACAAGGTGAATCAACTGGTTCTACTCCAATAATTTTAACTTCAGGGCGCACATATTTAATATAAGAGGCAATCCCGGCGATCAATCCGCCGCCGCCAACAGGCACAAAAACCGCATCTAAATCGCAACTGTGCTGATGCAGAATTTCCATTGCAATGGTACCTTGTCCGGCGATCACATCGGCATCGTCATAGGGATGCACATAAGTTAGTCCTTTTTCAGCAGCGAGTTGTCTGGCATATATACTGGCATCATCATAAGTATTGCCATGCAAAACAGTTTTTGCCCCCCAACTTTGTACAGAAATGATTTTAATTTCAGGAGTGGTTTTAGGCATCACAATCAACGCATCAATGCTCAGCTTAGCAGCAGACAAAGCAACACCCTGCGCATGATTTCCTGCAGAAGCTGCAATAATTCCATTTTTCTGAGCCTTTGGGGACAAACCTGCAATTTTGTTGTATGCACCGCGTATCTTAAAAGAAAAAATTGGCTGCATATCTTCCCGCTTAAGCAAAATATGATTATTCAAACGTTTGGAAAGATTTTTGGCGTATTCAAGCGGCGTTTTTTTCGCAGCTTCATAAACACGCGCCTGAAGAATTTTTTTTACATAAGCATTAATCATAATTTATTCACAGGGCAAAGATTATTCCTAAAGTTAAAAAGCCGTCCACAAAACTGTCACGTTAATCGTTTAAAAGGGTATGGTATTTATAGAAATTGATTGAAACAGCACATATAAAATTTCAGTATAATTGTTTAGCTATATATCGCTTCAAGTATATAATCAGCATCTTTAAAATAGCTGAATAAATATTTTTTAATTTTACACAAATAATGCAGACAAAGCAAACCATTTTATATGAAAGCAGCAATTCTAATTATGAAAATTTTTATGAGCTTCCATGACAATATTAGCTGTTTTTAACATTATTTTTATTAGTTTTTTTCGTTTTTGGGAAAAAAATACTCAAAAGTAGCCATAATTAGAATTACTGATATGAAAGAGCTGGCTCTATCTATAATATATTATATCCGGATCGAATTTTATACACCACCAATAAAATATATAAAAAAAGTTGTTGCTCCTGTGAAAACCGAAATCAGGATGGTTTTAATATTTGGGAAATTTGGATTCCGGCCTCCGCCGGAATGACGGAAAACAGGCAACCTGCCTTTCATGTTTTGTTATTAAAAAGACCCTGCATCAGTAGAATTGTGAATCTCTATTTTTCCAAGTTTACTCCAAAAAAATTTCCGCTGCTTCATGGTTCAATTCAATTCGAAATCTAACAGCGCTGATTGAAATTTTTCTAAAAAATATTCGAAAATTTTCTAAATTTTAAGCGTGCGGTAATATTGTTTTTATCTTATCAGGAAAGCAACTATTTGATTTTATATCTTATTTACAAAGTGTAATTCAATGGCACATTTCATGCAATGTTTTTAAATAAATTGATTAAAGACTGAACCGATGGATGTTTAACGCTAAATATTTTAAGGCGAAATTAATGGGCGGCCGGCAAACGCCAGTCGTGCTTTCGCTTATTCTATGAGATGGGGTGACCAATGGAAGAGAACGATTTATTAACCGGCAAGTCCGATAAAAACAATCAGGGTGGAAAGTCTGAAGCCGACTATCCAAAAATGTTTCGAAAATTTGTTTTGATTGCGCTTGCCGGTTCGGTTGTGCCCCTTCTCCTGGTAGGATGGGGAATCAACATTCATTATACGATATTTAACAGATCCAGCATGCTGACTACCTTCCAGGAGAGTATCGCCCAGCATCAAAAAACAATAGAGCTGTTCCTGAACAATCAGAGGTCAAACATCCAGCTCATCGCTCAAACCAACATGCTGGAGCATCTGAGTGATAAAAAATATCTCGCAAAGACTTTCAACGCAATGAATCAGGCCATGAAACAGGAATACGGAAAAACCTTCATGGATTTGGGTGTTATAAGTCATACCGGGAAACACCTGGCGTACGTTGGCCCCTACGATCTGATGGACAGAAACTACGCCCAGGCCTTCTGGTTCAAGGAGGTCATGGAAAAAGGAGTCTATATAAGCGACATGTTCCTCGGTTTCCGAAAGACGCCTCATTTTATTATTGCCGTCTTGCAGGCCGAAAACGGGCCGAAATGGATTCTGCGGGCCACCATAGATGCGGAGGTTTTTCGTTCTCTGGTAGAAAACGTGAAGATAGGCAAGACCGGCGAGGTATACCTCGTAAACACCAAGGGTATCTTACAAACACAGCCTCGCTTCAGCGGCAAGATCATGGGCAAAACTTCATTACCGGTCCAGACGTTTCATCAGGGAACCATAGTTCAAATAATTGAGCCGGAAGGTTCTCCGAAACAGATAGTTGCCCATGCATGGCTGACCGCTGTGCCATGGCTGCTCGTTGTAAAGCAAGACTATGCCGAGGCATTCGGCAGCCTCAATCATGCGAACTATGCAACTTTGATATTTCTCCACCTGAGCGTCCTCGTCATCCTCATTGTTGCCTTTTTTAGCACGCGATACATGATCCAAATCATAAAGGAGCGAGATAATGCGACAAAACAGATGAACAAACAACTGGTGCAAACAAGCAAGATGGCATCTATTGGAGCGCTCTCTGCGGGCGTGGCTCATGAGGTCAACAATCCTTTGGCAATCATTATGACCGAACGACAGATGCTTATTGACAAGGCAGAAGAAACACCAGACATGAATGCCGGGTTCAAGGCTCAATTGGATAAATCCTTGTCGCAAATCGACACTCAGCTCAAGCGCTGCAAGAACACAACCCATAACTTGCTGCGATTCTCGCGTCGAACCGAATCCAGAATAGAGGAGGTGGATCTCAATGCCTTTTTGCATGAAATGATCGACCTTATGAAACGAGATGCCAAAGCAAGCGGTATCAGGCTCTTTGCGGACTTCAGTGAGTCGCTTACGCCAATCCTTTCCGACCCTTCACAGCTTCAGCAGGTTTTTTTGAACTTAATAAAAAATGCTATTGAAGCCCATGGTGAAAAGCCTTATGGAAGTGTCCATATCTCCACAGCCGTCGAGGACAACAATAAGGCTGTCAGAGTGACCATTGCTGATACGGGAACAGGAATAAGAATGGAACATCTTGAAAAAATATTCGATCCTTTCTTCACCACCAAGCCGGTGGGAAAGGGGACAGGACTAGGGCTATCGGTTTGCTACAGCATAATCAAACGGCTGGGAGGAAAAATTACGGTCGAAAGCGAACCAGGGGAGGGAACGAAATTTTCCATCTTGTTTCCCCTTACTCCGCCGACCGACCTTGCAAAGAGTATTGGATATCAAACAAAAGACATATAAACAGGGCTCTTTTTGCGCCCCAAGAGAGGAAAAAAATAAGGTGCTGCTCTCGTAAAACGAATAGCGTCATGGAAACCTGATGGCCCAACCTAAAATCTGAAACCGGGTTTCAGTGATTTCAGACAGCTATCAGAACAACTTCCGGGATTTCTGGAAAACGTATGACTCAATACGTTTAAAAACAACGATGTTAGGAGGAAATTAATGATGGAATGGCAGATGTGGTTTACAATGGCCAGTGTGGCATTGATGTTCGTGGTTCTGGCAAAAACTCGTATCCCTCCGGAATGGGTTTGTCTGGGGACGCTGGTTGTGCTGTTGGCTGCCGGCATTATTACGGATAAAGAAGCCGTCGCGGGTGCATCAAACCGGGGGATGCTCACCGTGGCGATTCTGTTTATTGTGGCCGGGGCGTTTAATGAGACCGGCGCGATACAAATGCTCACGTTTGTGTTATCTCCCCGGATAAAATCGGAGACGGTTGCGCGCCTTCGCATGATGGGGGCGGTCACGATCTTGAGCGCTTTTCTGAACAATACGCCGGTTGTGGCGATTTTTATCCCGGCCGTGAAAGCCTGGGCAAAAAAGATTAAAATGCCCGTATCCAAACTTATGATTCCCTTGAGTTATGCGGCTATTTTCGGTGGGACATGCACCCTCATCGGCACCAGCACAAACCTTGTGGTGAGCGGGATCATCGAGAAGGATATGGGTGTCAAAGTAGAACTTTTTGAAATTGCCAAAGTCGGGATCCCTTTTTCTCTGATCATGTTCACAGTAATCACCTTGTTGAGCAAGTGGCTTCTCCCTGTGCGGTCATCCGCTATCGACCAGATGGGTGATCCGAAACAGTACACCACGGAGATGATCTTAAGTCCTGGAAGCGTTCTCATCGGGAAAACCATAAGGCAAGCCGATTTAACAGAAGAAAATGATATTAACCTCATTGAAATTATCCGGGGGAAAAACAGCATACCTGCGGCTGATTACTCAATAACGCTCGAAGAAGATGACCGTCTGGTTTTCGCCGGTGGGTTAGATATGATTTCCGAAGTGCAAAAAATGAAAGGTCTGGCACCTGTGATGGATCGGCTTTTTAAAATCGGAACCCCGCGTCCCGATCGCTGTTTTGTGGAGGCAGTTGTTTCAAATTCCAACCAGTTCATCGGCAGAAGCATCGTGGGCTCGCACTTCCGCTCTTTGTATGATTCGGTGGTTGTGGCGATAGCGCGGGCAGGAAGGCAGATCAGCGGATCTCTGAGCGATGTGGTTCTGGAGGAAGGCGACACCCTGCTCCTTGAGACACATCCCAATTTTTATCTGCAAAACAAAAATTCACAGGACTTTCACCTCGTCAGTCAGTTGGAAGAGTCTGCTGCGCCCCGCTACAACAAGGCGATCATATGCTGCATCGTGTTTTTGGGCATGATCTTTTTGGCCACGTTTTTAGGTATCGGCATGTTCAAGGCATCGGCAATAGCCGCCGCTGTTCTGCTCGCTACCCGATGCATAACCTTTACCCGGGCTTACAAAAGCGTTGACATGCAGGTACTACTGGTCATCATAGCGGCTTTCGGCATTGGAAGAGCGATGGAGAAAACAGGAGCTGCATCCTTTATCGCCACCCAAATGGTCGGTATGGGCGGGGGCAGCCCCTGGATGGTTTTATCCATGCTCTACATTACTACTTCCATCCTCACCGAGATGGTCACCAACAATGCGGCTGCATTGATCCTGTGGCCCATTGCACTGGCAATGGCCGCTCAGATGGGCGTAAACTGGACACCCTTTGCATTTGCTATCATGATGGGCGCTTCCGCAAGCTTTGCGACGCCGATTGGTTATCAGTGCAACATGATGGTGTACGGCCCCGGCGGATACAGGTTCAGCGACTTTCTTAAAATCGGTATCCCCATGAATCTGATCGCGTGGGTAGTAAACAGCTTTTTGATCCCTATTATTTGGCCGTTCTAAGGCCATTAAGGGTTTGCGCAAAAATATTCGATCCTTTCTTTACCACCAAGCCGGTAGGAAAGGGGACCGGATTAGGACTATCGGTTTGCTACAGCATAATCAAACGGCTGGGAGGAGAAATTACGGTCGAAAGCGAATCAGGGGAGGAAACGAAATTTTCCATCTTGTTTCCCCTTACTCCGCCGGCCAGCCTGGCAAAGAGTATCGGATATAAACCTAAAGACATATAGAAGGGGCGCTTTTGCCCCGAAGGAGAAAAAAATGAATGGTAAAAAAGTGCTGCTGGTTGATGATGAAGTCG
>JAUVKB010000157.1 GCA_030596405.1 Deltaproteobacteria bacterium | reverse complement strand
GTCAGGTATATCATCAAGGATGCTCTGCATAAAGGTCTGCCTGTGATCGGTTACAACCGTTTTTTTTATGAAAGCGGGGCAGCCGCAGCTTTTATATTCGACTATAAAGAGCTTGGCAGGCAATGCGGAATTAATGCGCAAAAAATTCTGTCGGGCCGGACTTTATCAGACCGGGTTGCAGCACGCGCACAGACGCCCCCTGTTTTTCATGTGTGGGTTAACGCGCGGGTCATGCGGAACCTGGGGATAAAACATCCACAACAATATACTTTTCCCGTGGAGCTTGGGCCATGAAAAATTTGGGGAAAATTTCAGGGAGAAATTTAGGCATACATATAAGGCTGCTTTTTGCCGTTTTTACTTTAATCGGCGCGGTTACCTTTGCGCTTGGCTATATGGGGATCAATATTTCCCGTCAGTTTGTGCAGACGCGGTTTGAAGAGCGGATGCATTTTCTGGCAAGGTATCTTGCCCTTAATGCGGAGCTGGGCATATTGATTGACGACAGGCAAATGCTGGAAAGTCTCGCCTCTAATCTTATGGCCGAAAAAGATATAGCAGGAGTCGCGGTATTCGGCAGCAGCGGCGCAAATCTGGCCGATGTATCCAAGAAGACTCCGCCGGGATCGGTTTTTGTTGTGGAATCCCCTGTCTTTCTCAGGGAGTCGGAAGAAGAGAGCAAGGCGTTTTACGCCGGTTACGATGACAAAACATATGAAAAAATGATCGGCAGGGTGCAAATTACCTGCAGCTCCGAGGGGATGGAAAAACTTTTGACAAGGATGAAGATGCGTTTTGTCTGGCTTTCCACCGGCATGGCCTGTCTTTCCCTGGTTTTGTTTTATTTTATCTCGCGCTCTCTGGTCGCTCCGATAAGCCGGCTTGCCCAGGCCGCCAGACAGGTGGCCGGGGGAGATTTCGACTTGCGGGCGCAGCCCGGCGGTCTTCCCGAGACAAACGAGCTTGCCGCAGCTTTTAATGCCATGCTCGATTCCCTGGAAAACAGCAGAGAGGCATTAAGGGAGGCCAATGAAAGGATTCTCAGGCAGAACACGCTGGCCGAGATGGGAAAATTTTCCATGATGATAGCGCACGAGGTAAAGAACCCCTTGAGCATTATCAAGAGTTCACTCGATATTCTTAAAGCTGATTTTGCTTTTTTGTCAGGCGACACAATGGTTCTGTATATAGAGGACGAAATCATGCGTTTAAACCGTCTGATTGAGGATTTTCTTGCATTTGCCCATCCTGCCCGGCCTCTTTTCCGCCGTGTCGATATGAACGCTTTGCTCAAAGAGATCGTGATCAGATCCGAACTTTATAAGAAAGATTCGTCCGTTATAATAGATTCCGACATTTGTCCGGAGCCGTGTTATGCAAATGTGGATTCCGATCTGATTATCAGGGCCGTGGAAAATATTTTAAAAAATGCGTTTGAGGCAAACGGGCATAAAGGGGTGGTGAAGGTAAGGGCTTTTCGCCGGGACGATATCTGGACGGTTGAGATTAAAGACCAGGGGGAAGGGATCGAGCCTGAGAATATCGGAAAAATTTTCGAGCCCTTTTTTACTACGCGTTCAAAGGGCACAGGCCTGGGGCTGGCTTATGTTTCTCAGGTTGTCATGGCGCACGGCGGCAGCGTTGCAGCAGGGAACAGAGGACAAAAAGGGGCTGTGTTTCATCTGGAAATACCGGCTTTGAGTTGATTTTGTTAAGGAGGTGGTAGCTAATGGCGCGCATACTGGTTGTAGATGATGAAGAAAAAATGCGGCATCTGCTGGCAATAATGCTGGAAAGGCGTGGTTTTAGCGTAGATCGCGCAGGTGACGGAAAAGATGCCGTAAAAATGCTTGCGGCCTCGTCTTTTGATATGGTGATAACCGATATCAAGATGCCCCGCATGGACGGCATGCAGCTTTTGAAAAAAACAATCAAGATGAATATCCCCTGCCCGGTTGTTTTTATTACCGCGTTTGCCACCGTGGAATCCGCGGTGGAAGCGATGAGGCAGGGCGCGGTCGATTACATTACCAAACCGTTTGATGAAGGCCGCATTCTGCTGACCGTTGAAAGGACATTAAAGTTGTCCAGGGTAATGGCCGAAAATAGAGATTTGAAGAAGGAGCTGCAAAAGGCCGCGGGAGATGACAGGATCGTCCATGTTTCAAAAAAGATGTCCGATATAATGAAACTTGCCTTAAACGTGGCGCAAACCGGTTCGGCTGTTCTGATAAGCGGTGAATCCGGGACAGGAAAGGAGCTTCTTGCAAGATATATCCATAATGAGAGCACGCGTTGCGCCGGCCGGTTTGTGCCGGTAAACTGCGCTGCGATTTCTCCGAATCTGGTTGAATCGGAACTGTTCGGGCATGAAAGAGGGGCGTTTACAGGGGCTGTAAAAAGGGCCGTTGGAAAATTCGAATATGCGTCCGGCGGCACTATATTTTTGGACGAAATCGGCGACCTTTCATTAGATGCCCAGGCAAAGCTGCTCAGAGCCCTTCAGGAAAAAAAGATACAGAGGGTGGGCGGAAACGAGGAAATTCCGGTCGATGTAAGGGTTGTTTCCGCGACCAACCAGAGTCTTGATGAAATGGTGGAAAAAGGGAGATTCAGGAGGGATCTTTTTTTCCGCATCAATGTTTTTCCGATTCAGACCGTACCCTTAAGAGAGCGCAGCGATGACGTGGCTCCACTTGCAGAGCATTTTATGAGCCGCATGGCCGAGGGCGGCAGGATACGGTTTACCGGCGGGGCAATGGACGTGTTAAGGGGATATGGATGGCCGGGAAATGTCAGGGAGCTGGCAAACGCGGTGGAAAGATCGATTATCCTGGCGCGGGGCCAGGATCAAATCACAGCGGAAACAGTCTCTTTTTTAAAAAGTTTTCCTAGAGCTGGAGCCGGCGCCGGTAATTTAAAAACCCGGGACCCGGATTTCAGATTGCCCCGTGAAGGGATATCGATCGACATGCTTGAAAGGGATTTGGTCTGCCAGGCCCTTGAAATAAGCGGTAATAATCAGACTGCCGCAGCCGGATTGCTGGGGTTGACCAGGGCCAGGTTCAGGGTTCTGGCAAAGCGTATAAGACGGTAGAAAATGATGAAAAAGTTCAGCAAAGGATTATTAATATCTGTTTTTGTTATCGGCTTTTCTCTTTTGACGGCCGGGCTGCCGAGGGCGGTTGAAACCGATTTCCCGACCACCTGTGATGACACGCTGCTCATGTTTATCGGTGAAGAGTTAGAGGTGCTTTCCATCGCCTCGAGACGGGAAGAGAGCGCGTGGCAGTCTCCTGCCGTGGCTTGTGTTGTAACGAGAAAAGAGATCGAAGACAAAGGAATAAAAACACTGGCACAGGCCCTGGAAATGGTTCCCGGATTTTACATGGCCCAAAAGGAGTGGGGCACTGTGCCCTATCTTCGCGGGATACCCGGTTCAACGCTCTTTTTGTATGATACGGTTCCGGTCGGTTCGGATATGACCAAATCCCTGCATCCTCTTGACTATGAGCTTTCTCTTGCCTCCATAAAACGGATAGAGATTGTCAGAGGGCCGGGTTCCGTGCTGTGGGGCCCGGACGCTTTTGCCGGCATCGTCAATCTTGTGCCGATGACCGGAAAAGATATCAACGGAGTGGAGACCGGTGCGGGGTACGGCGGCCCCGGTGACCGGAAGTCCTTTTATCTGAATATGGGGCGCGAAGCCGGTTTTTTTGACGTTTTTTTGTCGGTAAGCGGGCGCGAGCAGGAAGAGGACGACACCCTGTGCAATGTCGTAAGCTTTTGGGAAGACAAAGATACCGTGGTTGCGCCCGAATACCGGTTCGGAGAGCAAACTCCCGGAACGTCCCGTTATCTTGAACTATCCGGGAGTTTGTCGTTTAAGGACTGGCTGGTTTTGTCCGGCCGGTTTTCCGACTTTAAAAAGCCGTATTCCGTGACCGGGCCGGATGAAGGTCTCGTCTGGCAGGAGAGCCGCAGCGTGCCCGACGGTTCTATAAAACTGGAGGCAAAAAAACGCCCGGACAAATCATCGTCCGTCAGACTGTCAGGCTATTACCGCAGTCTGGCCCCTGAATATGAAATTATCGATTATGCCGTTGAGCCGAAAGAACATACTTTATACGGGGAGCTTGTTTATGACCGCTCTGTTTTGTCCGACGCCGGACTTTTTACGGGCGGCGTATCATACAGGGAAAGGAGGATAAAAAATGCTCCTGTCTGGGACGGCTTTCTGCCCGAGTATCTGGGCCCTGAAAATGAATATTTTTTGCAGTCAATTACTGAAAACGATTATGAAAACGGTCTTTTTTCCTTTTTCGGCCAGTATTCCCACAAAATCGGGAATGCCGATATCTGGCTGGGCGCAAGGAACGACGATAATGACGGGTACAAGGATCATATCAGCTATAATGCCGGGGCCAAATGGGCGCCTGTCCGGCAGTGGATGATAAAGGCGCTGCTTGGCACCGCATACAGAACCCCCTTTGCAAGGCAGCTTATGGAAGAAGAGACGCCGGACATGGAAAAGATAAAAACCGCAAGCCTGCAGATCGCCTGGAAACCGTCGGGCTGCGCCATGATCAGTATATGCGGTTTTTCCAGCCGCATTAAAAACCATATTGTTGAAGATCCCTATGCCGGGCTTTCTGCGCCTAATCATCAGGATATCAAGGGGATTGAAATCGAAGGGCATTTTTCGCCCGCAAGGAATCTTGATTTTTCCGCAAACCTGACGTTGACGGACAACGACGGCCCGGACGAGACATACCATTATAATGACTATACATATATAGAGCCGGACGGGACACTGGTTAAACACTATACCGACCTGTCATATCCTTTTGACGCGGGCCCGGACGCGCTCTTTAATCTGACCGGAACATGGCGTCCCGTCAAAAGGGTGACCCTTTTTGCCAGGCTCGGTTATTTTTCATCAACCCGTCTTGTCTATCCAAGGGGCGGGACCTTTGACTCATACGACGGCGGTTCAAACAGCGGGGTGTGGCTTTTCGACATGAACGCCCGTGTTGTTGATATTGTTTTTCCCGGTCTGGAACTCGATCTGGCGCTAAGGAATCTGGCGGACACCGACTATCAGGTTCCGGGCACATACGCC
>JAUVKB010000221.1 GCA_030596405.1 Deltaproteobacteria bacterium | reverse complement strand
ATCGCCCTGTTAATTGCCATGGCAGGGCATATGTATGTGACCTCTAAAATATTCAGCTGGTGGCTCAAAATTGATCTGCATGAACCAGGATTGATCATGGAGCTGCCGCCTTACCACAAGCCAAACTGGCAAACCATCTTCTTGCGCGTATGGCTGAGGGTAAAGGGGGTTATAAGAAAGGCACTGCTTCTTATGGTGGGTGTTTCCAGCGTGTTCTGGTTTTTATCCTACACCGCCGACTGCAATCCGAACAACAGTGTTTTCTACCAGGTTGGCAGCTTCATCGAGCCTGTGTCCATGGTTTTTGGCATGGACTGGCGACTCTTTGTGGCCTTTCTCGCTTCCAGCATCGGAAAAGAAGCCGCCCTGGGAGTTGTTGCCGTGCTCTTTGGTGCGGGCGCCGAATTAACTAGTTTGACGGGCGCCATGGCTGTTCATTCACACGATACAGCCGCTTTATCGCAAGCAATAGGCGGTGCGTCAGGGATTACTGCACCTATGGCGCTGGGTTTCATCTTTGCCTACTATTTTAATATCCCCTGTATACCGGTTGTTACAGTACTAAATTCGGAATCACGCTCAATCAAATGGACGGTGATTACGGTGATATACTACTTTAGTACAGCGCTGCTCATAGGCGGAACCGTCTACCGTTTAGCCCTGTTTTTTTTGTGAGGCTATTACATGTTATTGAATGAGATATTGCTCCTCCTCCACAAAGGAAGGTTCATTTCTTTAGATGAGGCCGCCCGGAGAACCGGAATGGCGCTTTCTCTTGTGGAAGATGCGGTTGACCGGCTGGAGCGTCTCGATTTTCTGGAAAAAATCGGCGCATCCGGTTATCATGCAAAATCTTGCCGGAGCTGTTTTGGATGTGGTAATGGTTTAGTCGGTTTGCCAAAAATACTGTCGCTGACAGAGAAGGGCAAACGGTATATTTGTAATGAAGCCGTTTTACAGTCAAACTATAAAGGAAATAAAGATCATAAAAGTTAAAATAACCGGCCTTGCCGAGACCTTGCTACTTCCCCTGTTTTGCCACGCTGGGTATGATCTATGCTGAAACCCGGTCATTAAAATGGACCTGCGGCACATTGCTCTATTACTTTATTATGTCAATCACCATGGGTGTTCTCGCCTATCAGGCAGGGCTTCTTATCTTTTGAAAAAGGAAAATTAAACATGGAAAGTAAACTTTCAGGAGTTCCTGAAACAATGCTTATCCCTCTTTGGGCACGGGCCCAGGAAACAAGCCAGGATAACCCGATCATAAAAGATGAAAAGGCAGTGGAAATGGTTTCATCCATTGATTACAATTTTTCTAAATTTAATAAAGCCTGGATGACCCAGGTTGGAGTTACCATAAGAACTAAACTCATTGATAATGCCGTAAATGATTTTTTAAAGAGGAAACCAAAAGCCATAGTAATTAATTTAGGGGCTGGTCTTGATACTCGTTTTGAACGTCTGAATCATGACAGCATTAAGTGCTGGTATGACATTGATCTGCCTGGCTCAATTACCCTGAGACGCAAATTCGTAACAGAAAAAGACAATAATAAATTCATTGCCAGATCAATTTTTGATTATACATGGATAGATGAAATCAACCATAGAAACAGACCTGTGCTGATTATAGCAGAAGGGTTATTTATGTATTTTTCCGAAGATGAACTCAAACCGTTTTTTAATAAATTGATTAAACATTTCAAGGGAGCAGAGATGCTTTTTGAAATGCTCGCTCCATTTATGGTGGGAAAAAGCAAAAGGCATGAGACTGTGAGCAAAATCAGCAGTCAGTCAGAATTTAAATGGGGATTAAAGGACAGCCGGATAATGGAGTCATGGAATAGTAGATTAAAATTTAAGAGGGAGTGGAACTACTTTGATTTTCATAAAGATAGATGGAAATGGGTCGGGGTCATAGCAAGATTACCGTTTATAAGACCTAAAATGGCAACCAGGATTGTGAATATTACATTTGTGTGAACTTCTAAATAGATCTTGTAATTATTAGCCTTCTGGATTCAAGCAATCAAGGATGGTATCTTCATTTAAAACAAATGTTTTCATCCGTAACCTCAAAATATCCTTCAAGGTCTCCTGACATTTTTTCAAGTCGATTGCCAGGGAGAGAGAAAGCGTAAGGAATTGACATCGAAGGCATTACAAGGAGGGTTAGCTTGTGCTTATGCTAAAGCCATCAGTTAAGTTCAAAAACTATTTTTAAAGACTTATCTATTTCTTTTACCTTAGCAGAAGACAATTTTCCGAAAATTTTTGCTAATCTGTGCCGATAATCAATAGGACGTGTTTGCAGACAATCGGCCACAAATTTCTTGGATAAGCCGTTTTCTTTGGAAGGATGTATTTCAACGTTGGTTATTATTCGGGCTTTTTTTACATTCCATTCAGTAATTGGAACAACTTGAATAACCGGGACTCTCTCATTGTTTCAAGTTTTTAAATTTTATTCATTTCGGTTTTTCTAAAAAGTGGTAAGGCATGAGCGGCCGGTTTTTCTGCCCAGAAGTCTATCGTGAACTGTTGCAACAGGCAGACCTTTTATGAGATCATCAATCATAGGTCCAAACAAAAACCTTGACATAGAACTTTTATTTTGTTAGGAAACCCTAAAATGTTTAGTGATATCAAATCTTGAAGGGATGTCTTACGGGTTCCTGACCGGTGAACGGGAGAAAGTGAAGGCGTAACTTGAAAATATCTGAGTTGCGCCTTTTTTGTTTAGAAACCAGGACCGGCGGAGCGCTATTAATAACTATGAAGCTGAATTATAAAAAGTGGCTGATCTTTGGCCTTCTATTCTTTGCTTGTCGGATGTTGAACTGAAAAATATTCTGCAACATATTGCAAGAAAATCACTGTTAAGACGCAACTCAGCAAATGGCCATCAAACTTTGAACTGAAACAGCGAGCGCATTCCCCGTAGTCCCGCTTAACAGCGGGACGGGGTTAGCGAGCGCCTAATAACCTCCTCCGCAGCAGGTGGCTTTATTGAGCGACTGCAAGGTGCACTTTGAAGTTGAATTCACCTTTTAAGGGGCATAAATGGGGACGTCCATTGGATTATTGGTTTACAGTTTATTTTTTGTGTAATATGTGAAGAAGGGCGTTGCAGCTATATGATATCGCTTGCTGAACTAATCTAAATTCGCATAATCAAAAAAAGCTTGACAGTATCTATCAAGTTTGTTAAAAATTAATTTTAAAATTAACGATAACAAAGATTATGAAAAAAGTATCAGCCATTTATAAGCTTATT
>JAUVKB010000185.1 GCA_030596405.1 Deltaproteobacteria bacterium | reverse complement strand
CCTGTCTGCAAAAAAAGTACAAAGCGCTTCTGATTCTTTCATGTCTTCTACAGGATCGCCGCTTCCATTTGCTTCCACATAATCTATAGAAGAGCGCGGGATGCCGGCCTCGTTAAAAGCTGTTTCAAGAGACAGCATAACAGCCTTTTTTGAAGGGGAATATGAATTAATTTCACTGCCGCCCGCGTTTCCGAGCCCTTTGATAACAGCGTATATTTTATCCTTATCCTCTATCGCCCGGTCAAGCCTTTTTAGA
Source organism: Deltaproteobacteria bacterium (assembly GCA_030596405.1). Taxonomy (GTDB): domain Bacteria; phylum Desulfobacterota; class Desulfobacteria; order Desulfobacterales; family JAUVKB01; genus JAUVKB01. Next base: position 4,169 of record JAUVKB010000185.1, on the reverse strand, counting down.
ACCATGGCAACGGCGCCTTCGCCGGGCAAAGAGCCGTCAGATAATCTGTTAAAGGGCAGGGCGGCCTTGTCATTTTTCGTATACGGCCTGATTTTATGCGCCGTTATAATACTGCGGACGTCTCCGGAAAGATCGACAGCCCCGATAAGCATAGTATCGGTTTCGTTTTGCTGAAGTGATCTAAGACCGATTTCAAGAGCCCTGATGCCTGATGCTTCTTCGCCGGAAACCACAAAGCTTGGGCCTCCGAACCGAAATTCCCTTGCGATCCTGCTTGCTATAATGCTTCCGAGCGCGCCTATTGTTCTTGTGGAAGTAAGCGGCGGGCCGCACGTTTTTTGAAGTGAATCAAGCCATACAGAGGCTTGCCCGTCATTTAAGCCCAGTTTCTTTTTCCACGTTAAGACCTTGTTGTGCAGGTTCCATCGCAGGTGAAAATTTGTTGCCTCAAAATCAAACCCCATGCCTATGACAACGCCCATGTCCGGGCGGTCGTTTCTATACATCAGCCCTGCATCTTTCATGGCCCCGGCCGCAACCTTAAGCATTAACAGGTGCTGGGGAAGAATGTCCGGAATTTCGTTCGGCGGGATATGAAATTCATCAATAAAAATCGAAATTTCATCCATAAAAGCGCCGGAAAGCTTTTCGTCAATGTATTTGCCGGCTATTTTGTCGCTTCCCTTCCACCGGTCTTTTGGCCGTTTTTTTGTTATAATGCTTCCGGAAAAAACAGCATCCTGAAAAGAGTCAAGCGAGTTAAGCGATCCTATAACGGTCTCCATGCCGACGATTGCAACCGGAACCTTATTATTATCCGTATTATTATATAAAGCCGGCATATGAAAATTTGATGCAGGTGTTTGGACCTTTTTCTTTGAACGATTTTTTTCAGGCAGTTTATAACGATCCTGCTTAAACTCTTCAATGAGTATGTGAGCGTTTGTCCCCCCGAATCCAAACGCGCTTACCGCGGCTCGCAACGGGCTTTTTCCATCTTTTTTGACCCATTTTTCAGCATCGGTCTGAACTCTGAATGGACCGTCTGCAAGTGGGCTTTTTTCATGAGCTTTAGTAAAATTAAGTGAAGGCGGAAGGGTTTTGTGCCCTATTGCAAGGATGGTTTTGATCATCCCGGCCGCGCCGGCGCCGGTCAACAGATGACCGATCATCGATTTGATCGATCCTATGGCACATTGCCCAAAAGACCAGCCGGACTCGCCCCACAAGGTTTTTAGGCTCAAAAGTTCCGTGGCGTCTCCTACCGGAGTTCCGGCTCCGTGGCATTCGATCAGATCGATGTCGTAAGGAGACCATCCGGCCGACTCGTAAGCTTTGCGCATGGCGCGCAACTGGCCTTCGCTGTTTGGGGCCAGCAGATTTCCTTTTATGTCATTTGAAAGCCCGATCCCGCGTATTAATGCATATATGCGGTTTTTGTCCCGCATTGCATCGTCAAGCCGTTTTAATACAAGTATGCCCGCTCCTTCTCCGACAACAAGGCCGTCCGCGCTTTTGTCAAACGGGGCGCATCGCCCGGATGGGGACAAAGCCTTAAGCTGGCTGAAACCCACCTGGGTATAAAGGGACTCTGGCCTTGATACGCCCCCTGCCAGCATTACATCAGCACGATACGAACAAAGTTCGTTACAGGCCAGTTTTACGGCATAAATTGATGATGAACATGCCGCGTCCAACGTATAGCTTCCTCCGCCAAGGCCCAGCCCCCTGGCAAGGAGCGCTGCCGGAAAGCTTGTTACCCTTGCCCCTATGCACTGGTTTTTGGTAAGCGGTTTGTCTTTACGCCGACTGCCGAACAATCTTTCTTCAAAAGATGCCCCGAGTATTTTTCTGGTTATAAAAGACGAGGTGTCAGTGGGAAGAGCTATAGCGGCAAGAACTGTTCCGATGCGGTTTTTGTCTACGGATACAGATGCGGCATTGTTGCCGGTCATGTCGGCCATAGCCTTTTTACCGGCATAAAGAACAATATGGTAAAGAGGATCAAGGTCGTCTATCAAGTCAGGGTCGATATCGATATCTTGCAGATCCGATTTAATTTTTTTCATTATATCGGCATCGATCAGACAGGCTCGACTTGAAAACGCCTTGTCAGGCATTGGATCGGCCTGAATCATATAATCAGGCACTATAAGATCAGGTTTAACGATCCACCTGTTTGCGGGAATTTTTACGGTAGCATCTACCTTGTTGACGATATTTTGCCAGAATATATCAAGGTCGGCCGCTTTGGGGAACAGCCCCGCCATTCCGACAACGGCAATAGGTGTTTTTTTTAGCATTGGCCTTTACGGAAGCAGGCTGTTTTGAACCAGACCCGTTATCACCTTTGGATAAAAATATGTCGATTTTCTCGGCATTGTAAGGCCTTCTTTTGCAATTTTGCGCACCTGATCGATTTTTGTCGGATTAAGAATAAAGGCGATGTCACACTTTTTAGAGGCAACCGTGTCAATAGCATCTTTTTCAATGCTTGAATAACTAATTATTTTTTCATTATCGAGCGCTGCGTTATCAAAACCGAGAAGCTCCATAAAGATAAGACGTGTCAATACGATTACATCAAGGCTTCTTAATGATTCTGAAAGTTCATCAGCAAACATCTCCATAACATTTGCCTTGAGTGTGAGCACATAAAATTCCGACCGGTCTTTCATAAAAACCCCGATCGTGCTTGTCGAACTATCCTTTTTAAGAGACAAAAGAAATTCGGCTTGAGCGTTTTCATGCTCTTTTTCTTTAAAAGGTATTGTCGTTATATCAAAATACTCTTTTGCTTTTTCAATAAACAAAAATCGTTTTGAATCTTCGATAGCTGTCAACATGCGATGAGCGGGAAGTATGACAAGCCCCGGATCTTCCATGCTGCAAAGGTACATCATAATATAATTTGCAGGATGATCCGCGGTAAAATCGTTTGTGTTGCCTGACACCCAGTTCCTGTAATTAAGAGCTGTTTCATACCGGTGATGCCCGTCTGCTATAAAAAGACTTTTTCCCTTCATATCATCCATAATATTCCGGCAAATCGCAGTATCCGTAATACGCCACATCCTGTGCCTCTGGCCTTTGCCGTCAACGATATCAATGTCGGCTTTATTTTTAAATGCGGCATCTTTTAACAGATTGAGAATATCGTTTTGATCTGAATATAGAGAAAATATGGGGCTGAAATTGGTATGGCAGGTTTTCATCAACTCAAGCCTTTCAGATTTTACCCTGGAAAATGTCCTCTCATGTGGAAGAACGATCCCTTTTTCAAACGGTTCAATCTCTACCAGGGTGATTATGCCGAAACGTGTAACGGTTTTGTTTACCAGGGAAAAATCAACCGCGGTAAAATAAAGCGCCGGTGATTTGTCCCGCAGCAAAATACCTTTTGAAACCCAGTCGTTAAAAAATCCCGCGGCCCTGGTATAACGGTTATCACTGTCGGTGTCGTTATTTGACTTTTTGCCGAGTATAAGCCGTATAATGTTATTTGGATGACTATCATAAAAATTTTCTTGTTCCTGCTTTGATATAACATCATAGGGGGGCGCCACGACTTTCGACAAGTCGTTTATCTTTTCCCGGTTATAAAGAATTCCTTTAAAAGGGATAATTTTTGCCATTTTTTGATTCCCTCTCCTTATAATTAAGTAATATAAAATCAGCGCTTGATCTGTTTTTAAAAAACAAAATTAGATACTATATAAGGATAGAGTTGATCAAGTTAAATTTGACGGATTGTGGAATTTTCGGAACAGACATTGTATTCCCCATATGGAGGCTGATGGTGTTTCGGAGTTACGAATTGGAGATGATGAAAGCGATGTTTTTTTGAAGCAACAGCGTATCGAACTGTTCTCTTATTTTGGGATGAATTTAAATCATGATGTATCTATCAGACTTTAACGATAATATTAATTATTGTAAAGTTATCGGGTTAGGAACCTATGTAAAAATAAAAACATGGCTTGTTAAGAAAAAAATTTAATGATACTTGGCTATAAACCATATAATTATTAGTTAGGCAAACTTAATCAGAGTTTCTTTCTTATGAGTAATGAATCGAAACCTGTATCGACACCTATAGAGATAATATTGTGGATTATCTTGAGAGATATAATCAAAAGTTGTGTATGAGGTATTAGGTGGTGTATCCT
>JAUVKB010000208.1 GCA_030596405.1 Deltaproteobacteria bacterium | reverse complement strand
TTTCTTTGAATTCTCTCGGAATATCTATTTCATATTCCGAATAAAATTTGCTTTCAAACAATAGGTCGGTAGTTGGCTGAATTACATCAATAAAAAATAATCCTTCGATTGGTGCATCTTTGATATTTTTAGGCCCAGCAACAAGGTCAGGTGTAAAGTTATATCCGTTTGATTTTAAATGGTTACAGAAGTCCTTATCCTTTTCTCCTCTTCTGATACCGGGGAAACCGATTAATTTGAAAAAATCTAAAACTTTTTCTTCCGAATCTTGTTTCATGATTTCTTAGTTTTAAGATGCTAACAGTTAATTAGACAGAATAAGATAATATAACGATAGACAGCTTCTACCTATTGACTAATTTAAAGTTTCTGTATAGTATGTTGCATTTTACAAGAAAAATATAATCTCATATTCAAACCGTAGAAACTATACTATATGAAAACAAACAATTCAAGCCTAATGAAAGCGATAGACCAATTTTGGGACAAATATATAAAACATATATCAGAACATGGCGTAAAACAATCTATAACCCGATGGTATTTGATTCGGGCAGAACAATACATAAAGGCTTTTCCGAACAAGCGGTTATCCGAGCATAAGCCCAAAGATGTTAATGAATACTTAAGGAGACAAGGAAGATTAGGCGGGATTCAGGACTGGCAATTCCGGCAAATGGTGGATGCTATACAGAATTTGTTTGCCATGCTTAATGCCTCCTGGTTTTCCGAGGTTGATTGGAAGTACTGGACAGCTTCGGCTGATTCCTTATTCTATCCCAACGATAAGCTCACCTGACACAAGCTGAGCACCCAATCAACTTGGCAAAAGCGATGTAGGTTTAACCCGCAACCAATTTTTGAAAAATCGCCTTACTGCTTGTGGTCAGATGAACATAGGTTCGGCCTTTTTTTGTCGATGGTGAGGATTAAAATAAATCTGTCCTTTATGATTTCGATGAAAGAACGTTGACCGCGAAAGACAGTAAAACAATGCCCCCCAAGACAATGGCAATACCTTTGATGCCAAGCTGCACAATATTCTGAAATAACTGATCGAATATTATTGAAAGAATAAAGACAGACACACCTGCCAAAATGCCCAAAATACCTCTCGGACTTGACAGCTTACAATCTTTTCCCATTATGGATGCCCATACAAATCCTGCGACCAATAATTTTAAAAAAATGAATGCCGGACCATCCATCCATGCGGGATAGGTGAAGCTGTCAGGAACCTGTTCATTCGTGTAATCTGACCATTGATCCCCAGCAAAAACAGGAAAAGCAAGCCAGAAGCTAAGTGTTAATGTTATTAGTATCTTCATTTTTTAGCCTCTTTCTTGAGTTTCTGATTTTAATGTTAACGCTCAGCTTTTAATAATGGTCTTATTTTTCCGAGACTATTGCTACAAGTTTAATCCTGCATTAGCCGGGGAGATTGTAGTGCCCAACTATTTATTCTCCATCAACTTTTGTTCAAGTATGTCCCTGTAATTATATATGCGATCAACATAGCGTACAGGCTCCCTTCCTCGTGCATATCCGTATTTTAACGTTTTATAGTATTTTTTCTGGGAGAGTTGAGGCAAAATACTTTTTATTTCATTCCAGCTGTCAGGGTCTTTCCCCTGCCTTCTGGCCAGGGTGCGGGCATCGTAAATATGGCCCATACCGACATTATAAGCCGCTATGGCAAAGGGTAGACGATTTTTTCCCGGTATGGACCTGGGAACACGGTCGATGAGCTGTCTTATATATTTGCTGCCGCCCATAATGCTCTGTTGAGGGTCGAGACGGTTGGTGACCTCTAATTCCGCTGCCGTAGGCAGGGTCAGCATCATAATCCCCCTTACACCGGTCGGGCTTTTTGCATTCGGGTTCCAGTGTGATTCCTGATAGGCTTTTGCGGCCAATAATGTCCAGGGGAGATTGAACCTTTCTCCGGATTCTTCAAAAAATTGTTGATACTTTGGAAGGCGATTTTTAATACGCCTGTGAAAAGTTCTAATGTCAACATAGTCAAAAATCTCTATATGGTCGTAATATCGTTCTTTCAAATCGGCAAAACGGCTTGTCTTTTGAAATTCCTTAAACCATTTTGTTAATTCTGCCGCCAGCTTTGTCTCATCTTTTTTGATAACCCAGGCCAGAGGCTGTTTCTCGCTAATCGGAAAAGCTACTAGTAATTCAGGGAAATATCGCCGGTTTATAGCGACAATATTCGAATCTGAAACAGTACAGGAAAATTCTTTTTTCCAAACTTTCTCAAGCAACTGCTCGGTATTGTAGATATCAGTCGTTTCCCATCGCAAATCCGGCAAATCCTTTTTAAGTTCCAGCAACCTTTCCACATAACTTGAATCCGCCATGACTACTAATTCAAAATCCGGTAAATCTTTGAGCGTCCTTGGGTATAAGCCGTTACGATGACAGATCACCTGTTGTTCGACTTCATAATAGTCAGGGCCGAAGAGATAGGCTGTTTCACGCATTTTTGTTCTGGTAATGCCTGCTGCGGCAAGATCGGCCATGCCATTATCCATGGTGTCAAAGATCTCTTTAACTCCGTCTAACACCTTGAATTCGATGTCATAACCCAGGTAATCTGCAAACTCCTTTACCAGATCATGCTCGAAACCGATTTTCCCCTCAGGGCCTTCATAGTAAACAGTCGGTACGTTTCGTGTTAAAACCGTAAGTTTCCCTTCAGCTATCGTCATTTTGCCGGTATCTTCCGTTTCCACGGATTGACGGCAGGAACACGGTAAAAGGCAAAATGATAAAATGATAAATGCTCTTAGCAGCCTTTTATGCAAGTTTACCGACAGATTTTTCCTAATGCCTTGAGTCATAACTTTAATAAGCATGTTTATCTATCTGTGCTACAAAATGTAAAACGTCTATTTTTTTTAACATCCGTACGCATGTTATCCCCTCTCCTTTTTGTTAAGTTGAACATTGCGCCTTACATTGATGTTCATGGTGTCATAAGTGCGAAAAATCAGCCTTTCCCTCTCTATCCGTTCTTCCGGTAAGGGATGAAGCGCTATGGAATTTATTATTGCTTTTGCCTCGTTTATTGACGGAATGGCATTAAGCCCTTCACCTGATTTTTTCCCGTCAACCGTATCGAGCACAATTGCTGTTTTTCCGTCTGAAACAACGGAAAAAGGTATCTGATAGCTGTCAAGCAGCCTGGAAGCGGCAAGAATCTCTCTTTCCCGCGATCCCAATGATCCGGCCGCACATTTTATTGCCATAAACCGTTTGCCGGCCACGCCGACAACAAGATCGATCTGTGAGCTGTAAGGTTCTCCTCCAACAACAAACTCAATATTGACATCAACCTCGATATTCTCTTTTGGGAAGCCTTTTTCATTAACAAGGAAGCGCTCAACTTCCTGCCTGTTCGATTCTGCGCCTATATTGGGCGCCCTGTTGCCTGTAACAAAATCGATAATCATGCTTAATGGTTTTTTTATTGCGCCTTTAAATTCTTCTTTATATGCATTGGCCATAATTTTTTTCTTTCATACAGGTTTGTTATATGTGGTTCGCACAATTTTTTTCATATTAAAATATCAA
>JAUVKB010000100.1 GCA_030596405.1 Deltaproteobacteria bacterium | reverse complement strand
CAAAATGCATCTTTTCTTCATGCACAAAAAGATCTCCGGGGATTTCGCCCCAGTCCGCCGTCATTTTTTCCCTGATGGATTGAGGCAGAGCCTTGTGCCACGGCAAAAACAAATCTCTTCCCGCGTGGGCTTCGGCCCTTTGTGCCATACGTTCGGGTGTCAGCCAGCGCTGATCGCAGGTCATCTTATCGAGCAGATCTTTTGCCAGTTCATCTCCGGTTTCATAGGTCTGATCAATCTGATAGCCTTCTTTTTTCATCCTGTCCAAAAGAAGCTTTACACTCTCAAAACTGTCCAGACCGGCAGCACAGCCGATCCGGTCGTTTCTCGGCGGATAATGATGAAAAATTACGGCAATCCGTTTATCCTGATTTTCTATTTTACGCAATCTTGCCCAGTTTAAGGAAAGGGAAACCATTTTTTTGATCCGGTCGGATATCGGCATATTTTTCGACAGAAGAGCGCCGGTGAGCGGATCAATATCTTCTTCTTCCCGCGTGGCAACAGGCACGGTAATAAGCGCCCCGTCAAATTCAGGCTGGGCCACCGAATAGGAAACATCCATGGTAGATACCCCTTGCAGGCTCTCTTTCCACTCGGCATAAGGATTCATGGTGGTTATAGCCTGGATAAAAGGAACATTTAAGCGCGGCAGCAGATCTTTATACTCGGGAGCGGACAGGGTCAGGGAAAACATCATGGGACTGATCAGAACATCAATGACAGGTTTTCCGTCTTCCATGAAAAATTGTTCCACAACATAATCGGCGCCTAAATTGCCCCGCCCGGCATCCTTATACCTGAGATGAAACACGCATATAACGTTGGCGCCGCAACGTTCTATCTCACGGATAATAGCGTCTATGTAGATCAGGTTGTCATTTAGCCAGTAGGATTGATAAAACCAGATACCGACTGTGATTTTTTTTGGGTCTATTTTTTGTTTCAGGTACTCTTTTGGGTCCGGAATTCCTGAAGAGTCAGGATGATAAATCCCCTCCTGGGGAAGACTTTCCGGAGGATTACACAAAACCTTATCCTGAAATAATAAATTATGGAGACAGGAAAACAGGTTATAAAAATTCATCCGCCCGCCGTGCATCAGGTAACGGTTCAAGGTGTCCCATCTTTCAGTGCCGAAATCATGATCATACTCTTTTGCGGCAAAAAGGCCGTCTTCATCACTCCCCTGGGGATGGATATGCAAATAGGGTGTTTTTTCGCTATTATTCTTCTTTTCCAGAACAGCTTCCATAAGAACATCAAAGGCAGGGCAGGATTCCTTGCCGCCATGAAGGATGATCAAAACAACGTCGGAAGCAAGCGCATCTTTGACAAAGGCTTTTATGCGTGATTCATCAAAAAGCTGCCGGCCTGTCCTGGCAATAACCCTGATTTTTCCGCCCTGTTTTTCATATTGCCGTACACCTGCGCTCAAAGACGGGATCTCCATGGAATGCGCGCTAAAATAACAAAGGGTAAAAGCTTTCATTTAAGACTCCTTTACGTATTCTTCCCATAAGGCCTGATACATTACACATGCAAGACGTCCGGTTCGGACGTCGTTATAATACAGCCTGCCGGGGCAATCGCCGGGACAAAATCCTGAAACAGGACAATCATTGCATTGTTCGCTCCGCAAGCTGTTTTTTTCCAACAAATAAAAATTTTCTTCATTTGCCGTCTCAACGGTTCCACAGGCAAAACAAGGATCACCCACTGTCTGTGCGCACGGATAAATTGTGCCGCCTGGATGAATCGCCATTGCCTCTCTTTTAGACGCATGACAAAAATGGGGCTGGCTACCTTCTTTGGCAGCCTGCTTTAGTGATTCCAGCTCCCTTAACTTTATAGGATTGGAACGATTTTTATTAACCCAAGCCAACGCATGCACCAGTTTCTTTAATCCGTTTTTCAGTTCTTCAGGAGATGGAGGGCTCACAAAACCGCTTTTTAGTGTATTCCCTTTGCAAACCAGAAGATCCAAAGCAAGCCCCCTGGCCGTGGAAAAAGAACCGAGCAGCAACGCCAGTTTGTCCATTGCAGCAACGTTTTGCCATGTTATAACGCACGTCACTCGAAAAGGGACTTCCTGCTCACACAAAAGCTTTAAACCTCTGAGGGTCGAACTGAACTTTCCCCTGAGCCTTTCATGAAAATCCAAAGGCCCATCCAGACTGACTCCCACCTTAATATCGTAACGCTTAAACATCTTTATCAAAGAAGCATTAAGAACCGTTCCATTGGTTTGAATCCCGATGGTGGCAGGCCAGCCCTCTTTACGAACAAGGGAGGCCGTCCATTCTATTAATTCCGGCTCAAGGCAGGGTTCTCCTCCCGTCATTTGCACATGAAAACTATGGCCAGGTGCAGCGGCAAGACGCAAACCTTTTTCAGCTATCTCCCGTGGCATGATCTGAACAGGGCCATATTCTTCTCTGTAGCAATATGCGCAGTGAAGATTGCATTCTGTTGTCAGTAAAAGCACGAGATATCGGGGAGATCTATTCATTACGGGTAGCTATCCATTTTATCTATCAAACTGACTTCGTTTTCACAGATAATCAGATTTTCTGAATCGGTTTGTAAAAACCGCTTAACATCTTTTTCTTTTCTTAAGGTAAAGACCAGTTTGCCTTGAGCCAGAGCATATCTAATCAGCTCTGTATTCATCTGATTCAACTCGCTTACGGGGAATCCCGCGTCAATGACATAATCCGCCTGCTTGACCAATGGGAGCGCCTCATTTATCTGGTCCCGCGTAATTTTTTCCAAGGGTAATCGGGTGATACATTTTGCGCCCAGAGATATGGCAACATAATAATCAAGATCGTTGGTATGAAGGACTCCTGTTGAAACGGCAAATCCGCGCTTGGCCAAAAGTCTGTAAAAAACAGTACCGCAGCCGATACCTCCAACTACAAAAACCGACCCCCTGTGGCCGTTGCATTTGATTTCAATACTCCCTAAATTCGGATTGAAAGTCGCTCCTTCAAAATCGTAAAGAGCGGCAACCGACTTTTTATTCAGCGTATCTTCCGGCGGGCCCCAGGCAACAATACCACCGTCTTTGATCAAGATAACCTGATCTGATATCTTGGCTGCAATATCCACATCGTGCATGGATGCTACTACGGTGATCCCCCTTTCCCTGCACAGGTTTTGCAAAATAGACATCACTTCCATCCTGTGTTTTAAATCAAGATGAATCGTTGGTTCATCCAGCAAAATCAACCTTGGTTCCTGGGCAAGAGCACGGGCTATGAGAACTTTCTGCTTTTCGCCGTCGCTTAAGGTTTCTATCTGCCTGAAAACAAGATCCTGTGCATGAACCTGGGAAAGGGAAGTAATCACGACTTTTTTGTCGGCTTTCTTTAATCTTCCCAAAAGACCGGTATGAGGATAACGGCCAAGAGCAACAAACTCAAATACGGAAAAAAGACCCGGCGAAACCCGGTCGGTAAGCACCACGGAAAGTATTCTGGCAAGATGATCCTGTTTGAATTTATTCAGCGATATTTGATCGATTAAAACAGATCCATTACAAGGGGGCAGCAACCCGGCCATGGTTCTTAAAAGAGTAGTCTTGCCGGCGCCGTTAGGCCCGAGCAGGGATATGAACTTTCCTTTTTCAAAGGCAAGATCAACCAGTGACAGGACTGTTTTTTTGTTGTAACCAACGGATAAATCTTTGGTTCTCATTATCGTGCCGGTTCCCGTTATCGTATTGGTTCCCGGGCCGCTCATACGGACACCTTCCTTTTGATCAACAGGCTGATAACAATCGGTGCGCCGAAAAATGCGGTTATAGAGCTGATCGGAAGCTCTACCGGCGAAAAAGCAAGACGGGCAATAAGATCGCACAATCCCGTCACAATCGCTCCGAGCAAAACAGTGCCCGGGATCAGTATCCTGTTATCGGATGTAACAAAACAAAGACGGGTCATGTGAGGCACGGCCAGGCCGATAAAGGCCACAGGCCCTGCCACGGCTGTTACCATGCCGGCAAGGGCACAGGAACAAAAAATAATAAAAAATCTGAATACACGGATATTGACCCCCATGGTTGACGCGTATGCCTCCCCTAAAAGAAACGCGTTCAACGGCTTGCTGAGCGCGTAAACCAGGACAAGGATCAGGCCTCCGAAGATAAATAAAATCTGGATCTCGCTCCATTTAAGTCCTGAAAAGCTTCCAAGCTGCCAGAGTACGAACATCTTGAGCTTTTCCTGCTCGGCAAATGCCACAAGAACGCTGGTGACTGCGTGGCACAGATACCCCATCATCAATCCCGCAATAAGAAGCGTAATCATATTTTTGACCTTTGCGGCAATAAAAAGCACAACCGTCATGGCTGCGTATGCGCCGGCAAGAGCGGAAACAGTCGTTAAAAAAGGGGCCAGCGCCGTAAACCCCAAACTCAGGGTGGTCAGCATCACCACGGAAACCATGAGTGTGGCTCCCGAAGATATGCCTAAAATAAACGGCCCCACGATCGGATTCCGGAAAAAAACCTGGAGCAAAAGGCCGGAAACAGCCAGATAGGCGCCTCCCAGGATGGCGGCAATAGTTCTTGGAATCCGGATCTTCCAGACAATAAATCCGTTGGTTGTTGTCACATCACTTGTGTAAATAATCCTGAAAAGTTCGGAAAAAGAAATGTCTATGCTTCCAACCATAATATTTACTGCAACGGAAATTAACAAAACAACTGCAAAAAGCACAAACAACAGGCGATATCTTTTTGATTGAACGGCAATATTTTCCTTTATTTGGTATTCCTTCATCCGGATACAGTCTCCTTGACATCTGCTGAATTTAAATCTGTTTCAGGCAGTTCTGTGAAAAATTTTTTATGGTAGCCAGGGAACCGCTTTGGGTTTAAAATTGCAGCTATCTCAAGAATAATTTCATCAAGCCTGTCCGCAGACTGGGAATAACATGGAAACGGCGCAAAGACTTTCCCCCTTGTCAACGGGTTAATATTTTTTAAAATGGAGTTTTCATGCGAAAGCGCTGTCTTGGATGTAACGCCTGTGCCGGCAGTCCGATAAGTAAAGAGGATGTCCGCCTTTTTTCCGCTGGAAAGAAACCTTTCCAGTGTAATCTCAATTCAGCTTGCTCCAGCAATATCATTGAACAGATAATCGCCTCCTGCCAGTTCAATTATTTCAGCGGCCCATGAATTTCCAGGCTCCACCAGCACCCTTTTTTCGTATATATCACCCCAGATTACTTTTGGTCGAACATCTGAATCAAAAACACAATCCCTTACACTCGTAATGGCGTTTTGAACTTTTGCCACATATTCATCCGCCTGCTTTTCCCGATTAAAAAACAGGGCCAGAAACTGGGCAAAGCGCATACGCGTATCCAGATCCATGGCTTCCCCCGTGGTGGTAATCACCCCTGGAATATCGAGTTCATTGATCATGGAGATTGCGCATGCATCCCATGTCAGGATCAGGTCAGGCTCGATGGTTTTAAGTTTTTCAAAATCGATCGCATTTGTTTCACCGATATAGGCGATTTTGCCAGTATCCATCCCTTTTACAACCTCATCAATAGTCCAGTAATCCTTTTTGTGGGTCACGCCTACCAGAGTATCTATAGCGCCTAAAGCCTTGAGCATGCCTATATTAAATCCGGAATAGGCCACAATGCGGCGCACAGGTATTTCAATGATCTGATTTTTTTCATACCCTTTGGGCGGTTTTTGTCCCCTGGGAACCAACGCCAGAATCCTGCCCGCGCCGTCCCTGATCTCATTACAATTTTCCGGCAGCTTTTTTATCGAAAAATCACCGATATTGACAAAGGACGGGCCATTTTCAGGGCTTTGACTACAGGCCCCAAGGAGCCATGCACTGAGCAAAATAAAGCATGTGATCAATAATGATCTGTAGCCGTGGACTCTTTTCATACTTCTTCTCCTTTTTTCGACTGTAACAGAAACCACTGATAGAGATACATTAACAAGCCGGCTAAAAAAAACAGGGTCCCGCTAAAATATAATTTCATGCCCGGATCTTTTTTTATGATAAGATTTATATAAGGTTGACGTTTCATACCTGATTTGTATCTGGGAGCAAAATCGTTAAGATGAAAACTCAAATCCTTAAACCAAAAAGGATCGTTAAGACCGATGGTTTTGCATGCCTGTTTGTCATCTACCGTCAACAGCAGGTCAGCTTTGACTTTACATGCCCGGTCATTTAAAAAATCCAGCCGGTCTCCCTGGTAATAGTCAATATCCATCGATTGCAGCGACACCTTGATCTTTGTGCCCGGAATCATGGAATCCTGTTTCAGGGCGATAATCATGTTGGAACAGGTTACGGCATAGAGGTAACTGATAAGATAGCCTATCAGGATGATAATCAGCGCATAATGCATAATATGGACTGAAAACTTAAGGAAAAAGCGGAGACGATTAGTGAAATGTTTGCGGTTTTCAATCAGGACAAACACCCTGTCCGTGGTGCAGACAAAGGTATTGACCGCCAGCAGAAACAGCAGGACAAACAATACAAAAAACCAGATCGTATGACCCGGATATGTTTTTCCGTAAGTGCTGGTCCATTCAATCAGCCCCAAATCGTTAAGCGGTTTAAATATTTTTTCACTTCCCCTAAGGCTCACATAGCCGCCGGCCAGATCGCAAACAAGGAGCAAAAGGACTATAATGGTCAGGCGGATGCTTCCCAGTCCCTTCCAGATTTTTTTCATAATATTGCCCATGGAAATTGAAACAGATGGCTTAGATCAGGGAACTGAAAATTTCCCAAATCAGGATAAAAATTAAAAATCAGCGTTAAAACAGCGCCGAATACGGCCGCATAGGCCCGCCTTTTAGAATTCCACATTTTTTGCAAATGGAGATGGAGAAAACAGGTATAATAAAACCAGGTGGCCATGGCAGTAAGAATGGCGGCATCATCCCACACAACCGGGCTGCCCCAGCCGAGATATGACCAGATTTCTCCGGAAAACATGGAGATGGTCCAGAAGGCAAACCCCCAGACAATCCACCGTGAAGTCCAATTCCTGTTTCCGGAAACAACACGGGCATCTGACTTTTTCACCTTTTGCGCCTGCCCGTTGCCGCTGTCTGTGCGGCACAAACGGATATGATCAATCGCATGGGCACCTGCGATTATAAAACAGGCCTTGGCCACAACGCCCGGCAAAAAGAAAAGGTGTGAAAAAATTGTTCGGGATTCAAGAAAAGGAAGATAAAAATCATTTGGAAAAAAAACGGCTGTCAAAGATAAAATGCAGATTACAACTACAAGCAGACGCAGGCCTGCTTGCCTGTGCCATATTGTTTTTAAGGAAAGAATACCGATAAATAAAGGCAGAAAAAAAGGGGCCTGGTACATCGGCATTAACGGCCATGAAAAATAGTAGCGCCCTATGACCGAAAAAAGATTGGCCAAAAGACCGATGCAAAACAGACATCGGGAAAAAAGCATCCATTTATTGCGGTAAAAAACAGAAATGCCCCAAGGCAACAGATTGACCGACAGACAGGCCAATAGATAAAAAAAAGCTGCCAGATAAAACATATCCCGAACAAAAAACATGACAATCAACCATTTAACGGATTGCTGCTTTCAGCCGGGCAAAAAAAATCCCCGGACCGAAAAAACAAAATCGATCCGGGGATTTCCCGTATTATCTTAAATAATAAAACCAGGATCATAAAGCCGTTCTCCGTCCTCGAGATTCAGGCTCTTTATCATTATTCAGACAGGTCTTCTGACTTTCGGATCTTTCTACTTACCGCGCCTTCCCGGTATTAAAACCAGTGGCATAGTGCGATGTTCGTCCCCGATTACAGCGACGGGCTCGTCCCCGATTTTCACGAGGTTCCCTCTTAGGCTCTTTTGAGCACCTGAACAATTTTAATTTTCAAAATTTATTAACAAAAAACATCCTGACTGTCAACTATTATTTTTAATAAGGTCGGCAGGGTAACCACATGCGGCTTCGCCCAACTTGCCCTCTAACTTGCCCTGGCAAATAAATTCTGTATAGCATCCACCATTTGCCGGAATTGCCAGTCCTGAATTCTGCCTAATCTTCCTTGTTCCTTTAAGTATTCATTAACGTCTCCGGGCTTATGGTCGGATAGCCGCT
>JAUVKB010000156.1 GCA_030596405.1 Deltaproteobacteria bacterium | reverse complement strand
TATCGAATGTTCCCCACAGGCGTGGGGATGAACCGTTCGTGATGTACTGGAGTTTATAGAGCATAATATGTTCCCCACAGGCGTGGGGATGAACCGGTTTTTGGTTTAACCGCTGCGCAAATACCAGGGATGTTCCCCACAGGCGTGGGGATGATAAAGGGCCAAATCTACATTTGACCCATGAGCAATCTATTTTTTTCTCTTTATTCTTAAATTTCTATGCCCTGATTAACAACAAGTGCCAAACGCAGGCTTGACCCCATTCCTGCCATTTGTTAAACTTTGCCACTGAGATAAATCAGGCCGCTTATCTCAATGCGTGGATATTTAAGTTTTGCCGCAAAATTATTAATCTCATTTAGACTCGCTTTTGAGCTTCCGATCGTTGTTACTTTTTTATCCAAAACAGGCCTGGTAACAGTTAATTTCTTTAAAAAAATCAAAGTATGAAAAAGAGTCGTCTTGAATACTTTGAAACAGTTTTAAACGTAATGGACCAAAAAAATATTGAAACATCGGTGACCATCCTAGGTTCAGGCACATGCGTTCCTTCATTAAGACGGAGTTCCTGCTCTGTATTAATGGAAATAAAAAGCAAAGTGCTCATATTTGATTTAGGGCCCGGCACCATGAGAAGGCTTGTCGAATCCGGCAGAAGTATTTTTGATGTTTCATATATTTTTTTCAGCCATTTTCATCCTGACCACACCGGCGAACTGGTCTCTTTTTTATTTGCCAACAAATACCCTGACGGGCTTAAGAGGCAAACTCCTCTTGTGATTGCAGGAGGAAAAGGATTTTTAGATTTTTTTAACGGGCTCAAGGCGGTCTATGGCCACTGGATGGAACTTGAGCCTAATTTATCAGATATAGTAGAATTTGATAATAAATTTTATGATATCAGGAGGTTTGATGAATTTACGGTAGAGACACTTCCCGTTGAGCACAATAAAGAGAGCATAGCATACAGGGTCACGGATTCTAGTGGGATATCGGTCGTTTATTCGGGTGATACCGATTTTAGCAGCAATCTTATTGACCTTGCAAAAGATGCGGATCTTTTTATTTGCGAATCGGCTTTTCCTGATAATTTAAAGGTCAATGGGCATCTGACGCCGTCTATTGCAGGCGAGATTGCAGCACGGGCAAATGTTAAAAAGCTGGTGCTGACCCATTTTTATCCTGAATGTGATAAAGAAGATATTGAAAAACAGTTGCGCAAGACCTATGCTGGCCCGTTTGTTTTGGCGGAAGACCTCGTGAAGATAGATTTCGGCGCCGCTAAAACAAGTTTAACATAAACAACAAAAGAATAGAAAGAGAAGGTTAATGAATATCGACAAAGTTTCTTCTTCGCCTCCGTCCGACTTTATCCGCACTATTATTGCCGATGACTTGAAAGCAAACAAGAACAACGGCCGAGTTGTAACCCGATTTCCACCGGAACCGAATGGCTATCTCCATATCGGACATGCAAAGTCGATATGCCTTAACTTTGGAATTGCCGCCGAAAACAAAGGCGGGATTTGCTACCTGCGGTTTGATGATACGAATCCAAGCAAAGAGGACGTCGAATATATGGAATCTATCAAATCAGACGTTCGATGGCTGGGATTTGACTGGGGAGAACGGCTGACCTATGCATCCGACTACTTTGATCTTTTATATCAGTATGCCGTACAATTAATCAAAAAGGGCAAAGCCTATGTGTGCAGCCTGAGTGCTCAGGAAACAAGAGAGTACCGCGGCACTTTACAAAAGCCCGGCAAAGACAGCCCGTATCGCAACAGAAATGTCGAAGAGAACCTCGAACTGTTTGAACGTATGCGCGCAGGAGAATTTAAGGACGGCTTGCATGTGCTTCGAGCAAAGATCGATATGGCGTCTCCGAATATAAACATGCGAGATCCCACCCTTTACCGTATTAAAAGTGTTGCGCACCACAGGACGGGCGACAGGTGGTGTATTTATCCCATGTACGATTTTACCCATTGCCTTTCGGATTCCATAGAAGGGGTTACGCATTCCATCTGCACGCTGGAATTTGAAGATCACCGGCCTTTATACGACTGGGTGCTTGACGAGCTGGAAGTCGACTGTCATCCACAGCAGATCGAGTTTGCCCGTCTCAACATCAGTTACACAGTGTTAAGCAAACGGAAACTTATAAAACTGGTGGAACTTGGAGTTGTAGACGGTTGGGACGATCCGCGGATGCCCACCCTGACCGGTTTGAACAGGCGCGGCTACACGCCTGAGTCCATCCGAAATTTTTGTGAACGCATCGGGGTGGCCAAGAGGGACAGCATCGTGGATGTTGCATTGCTTGAGCACTGTGTCCGTGAGGATTTGAACAGGCGGGCTCCGCGCGTTATGGGGGTATTGCGTCCACTCCGCGTGGTTATCGACAACTTTCCGGAAGATAAAACCGAAGAGCTGGACGGGCCGTATCACCCTGAGGATCCTTCTATGGGATCACGCAAGATTCCTTTTTCCCGTGTACTTTATATTGAACAGGATGATTTTCTTGAAGATCCGCCGAAAAAATTTTTTCGGCTGTCACCAGGGCGTGAAGTAAGGCTTCGATACGCGTATTATATAAAATGTGAATATGTGGTTAAGGATGAGCAAACCGGCAAAGTGATAGAGGTGCGCTGTACTTATGATCCACAGACACGGGGTGGCTCGTCTCCTGACGGGCGCAGGGTCAAGGGAACGTTACACTGGGTTTCAGCAGATCATTCGTTAAAGGCAAAAGTGCGTCTGTACGATCGTCTTTTTAAAAAAGTAAACCCTGTTGACGGGAAAGACGGTCTTGATTTTACAGAGCATTTGAATCCAAACTCATTGGAGGTGCTTTCCACATGCCGTGTTGAGCCGAGTCTGGCGGGGGCTGCGCCGGGAAGTATGTGCCAGTTTGAAAGGACAGGGTATTTCTGTGTCGATTCCGTTGATTCTTCAGATGAAAAATTAGTATTCAACAGGACAGTAACATTACGTGATTCATGGGCCAAAATTGCAAAGAAAGCAAAGAAAGCAAAATTATAATTTAGGATAAAATAATGGATTGGATCATAGAGCAAACAGGATTATGCACTGAATGCCAGGCCTGTGTGGATGTTTGCCCAACATACAAACTTACGGGAAAAGATCTGTTTTCTCCGGTGCAAAGGCTTAAAACGGCTGTAAAAGTGTTTGAGGAAGAGATCGTAACCGAAGAGATGCTGGAAAGCATTTACAACTGCCCAAAATGCATGTGCTGTGAAAATATTTGCCCCGAAAAGATCAATATTACTAAAATTGTTCATAAAACAAGATGTGAACTTGTCAGGAGGGGATTGGCACCTTCAGAAAAACATAATAAGGTAATAAACGGCATCCTTGCAAGTGGAAATTCGGTAAATGGCGATCCTTTGAAAAGGTTGGAATGGCTGCCTGAAGAATTCCCGAAACATACGTCCGATACGCTTTTGTATTTAGGATGTCTCCCGTCATATTTGGTAAAGGATGCCGCAAGCGCTACATATCTGGTCCTAAAAAAACTGGGTCTTAATTTTATGATCCTGGAAGATGAGGGATGCTGCGGAACCTATCTTTATGAGTCCGGAAGAATCGACCTTGCAGGTGATTTTTTTCAGAAAAATGTGGAAAGATTTGCATCTCTGGGTATACGCAGAATCATTGTTCCATGTAATGGCTGCTTGAAATGCTTCAAGTATTTCTATCCTGATTTGCTTGGCGGGACAGGTTTTTCTGTTTGCCATGTTACAGAAATTATATATGACTTGTTGAAACAGAATTCAGGCGCCTTGAAAAAGGTTCAAGGAAAAATAACATACCAGGATTCCTGTCGTCTGGCCAGAGGCCGGGATGGACAGGGTGGAATCGAAGAACCGAGGCAAATTCTCCGATTATGCGGAGCTGAAATAGTGGAAATGGAGAAAAACGGGAAAGATGCTGTTTGTTGTGGAGCAGGAGGCGGTATAAGATCGGTTTATCCCGATCTTTCTTTGAATATAGCGACAAAACTGCTTAATACAATAAAAACGGAATCGATTGCCAGCGCTTGCCCTTTCTGTGTTTTCAATCTTGGGTACACATCGAGAAAGAAAAAATTGGGCAAAAACATATCCTATTTTACCAAAATAGTTTTAGACGCTTTACAGTAATTTTTTGCAAAAGCCTTATCCTGCCGGCAGGATCGTGTGGTTTTTAGGCAGAATAAAAATAATCTTCTAAAATATAAGGTGTTACGTGGAAATGCCTGAATATTTAATTTCAGATCCTTGACATATGTTTGAATATTATGTCATATAATAACATTTTAAAATAGACAGGCTTTTATCCATAGTCGTTAGTTTGGTTAAACGGCCTGATATTATTGATATTAAATTTTGTTTTAAATTTTCTTTGTTTTAAATTTTTTGGGTGTGACCTTGATAAAGATTTGGTGTGGCTTTGATAAAAAGAAGCAAGGTTAGAGCAAAACAATAGGAGGGTCTATGATTGTTGCAGAAAGAAAGCCATTTGATGAAATTAAAACCATGTTAAAGGACTATAAAAAAGTCCTTACCGTAGGTTGCGGAACCTGCGTTGCAGTCTGTCTTGCAGGCGGTGAAAAGGAGGTGGGGGTTTTAAATTCTGAAATTAAGATGGCGCGTAAACTTGAAGGAAATGCCATTGAGCTTGGGGCTGCTACCATAGAACGCCAGTGCGATATGGAATTTCTGGCTGAGCTTGACGATATGGTAGAAGAATATGACGCCATACTGTCGATGGCCTGTGGCGCGGGAATTCAATTTTTGGCTGAGAGATTTCCGGAAAAACCGGTTTTCCCCGCTGTAGACACAGCTTTTATCGGTGTGAACAAGGATGTGGGATGGTACGAGGAAAGGTGTCGTGGCTGTGGCAGTTGTGTTTTGGGAATGACGGCCGGCATCTGTCCTGTAACCATGTGTGCCAAGAGCCTTTTCAATGGCCCTTGCGGAGGGACCAATCAGGGCAGTTGCGAGATTAACAAAAATCAGCCATGCGCGTGGTATATGATTCACGAAAGGCTGTCCAGACAGGGACGTCTCGATAACATTATTGAGATCTGTCCTCCAACCGACTGGCGCAACCAGATACCTAGAACTGTTA
>JAUVKB010000098.1 GCA_030596405.1 Deltaproteobacteria bacterium | reverse complement strand
TTTTAAAAGGTTCTTTAGCGCCATTATGGTAAGTTACGGCGGCAATCTTAAATCCGCTGAAAATCTCCAGCGCCTTATAGGCGGTATCACCTTTTGTAGAAGCGAGCACCACCTCGTTTATTCCCAGAGCTTTTGCGCGTTCACAAGCGAGTTTTAAAGTTTGTTCAGTATTGATTTTACCAGCTTTTTCAAAATGCATAATAACCCCCTGTAAAATATATTTAGTTGAAAAAATTAAATATATTATATATAAAATTACCAGCATAGTCAAGAAAACGCTTTTTCCAGCCATGAATACCCGTTATCTGTCTGAAATCATTACCAGGGAGGCATAATAGGGATGATCATCGATTTTCATACACATATTTTCTCTAAATCGGTCCGTGAAAACAGGGAAAAGTATTTCCCGTCCGAGGCGGCTTTTAAGCTGTTGTACAGTCAGCCCAAATCAAAACTTGTCGGCGCAAAAGATATTGTCACTTCAATGGACGATCAACACGTTGATATGTCGGTAATTTTTTGTTTCCCCTGGAAAAATTCAGACACTTTTAAAAAAGAAAACGACTATATTTTAGAGGCGGTAAATAGATATCCGAAGCGTCTTGTCGGTTTTTGCTGTTTTGATGCATTCAGCAAAGAAGCGGCACCGGAAGCCTTGCGGTGTCTTGAAAGCGGGCTTTCAGGCATCGGTGAACTCGCATTTTATGAATCCGGTATTGACGAGGCATCCTTAAATAAACTTGAGCCGCTAATGGATATCTGTCTTGACAAACAATGTCCTGTTTTGATCCATACCAACGAGCCCGTAGGACACATGTATCCCGGTAAAACGCCCATCACCCTGGGACAGATCGACATGCTGGTAAAAAAATTTCCGGAAAACAAAATCGTTCTTGCCCATTGGGGCGGCGGGATATTTTTTTTCAATCTTATGAAAAAGGGTGTAAAAGAGAGCCTTAAAAATGTATATTTCGATACTGCGGCCTCTCCTTTTCTATATGATGCAGAGATATACAGGTACGCAAAAGAGATTATCGGGCCTGATAAAATATTGTTCGGCAGTGATTTTCCACTGATAAAGCCTGAAAGATATTTCAAGGAGATGGAAAAATCGGGCTTGTCACAAGAGGATATCAAAAACATCTGCGGTTTAAGCGCTGCAAAACTGCTTGGCATCTAATTGATTTTAACTCTTTGATTTTAACTCTCCGGTTTGAACTATTTGGTTTTGACTGTCTGGTAAAAAATAGAGGCGTTACAAGATGAAAATTACCATAATATATGACAACGTGGCATGGGACAACGATCTTATAGCTGACTGGGGATTTTCTTGCCTGATAGAGGCAGACGGTAAAAACATTCTTTTTGACACCGGCGCTAAAGGGCATATTCTGCTTGATAATATGAAAAAACTGGGGATTGATCCTATGGCGGTTGATGAAGTTTTTATCTCACACGCCCACTGGGATCACATAGGGGGACTATCCGATTTTCTTGCCATCAACCCGGTAAGGGTTTATATCCCTTCCTCCTGCCCGGAGCCTGAAGGAGCAAATGAAGTGATAAAGGTTGATGCTCCGCTCATTATTCACAAAAATATTTTTTCAACGGGTGAAATCAGTAACATTGAGCAATCCCTTATAATCAAACAGGATAGCCGTTTGGTTTTAATCGTCGGATGTTCTCATCCGGGCGTCCGTAATATTCTTAAAGAGGCTTCCAGGAACGGCAAAGTAAACGCCCTGATAGGAGGTCTGCATGGATTCAATGAATTTGGTTTAATTGAAGGGATTCAGTCTGTTTGTCCGACACATTGCACTCAATTTATACAACAGATAAAAGATCTTTATCCTGATAAATATATTGAAGGAGGCGCAGGCAAGGTTATCGAGCTCCTATAAAAAGGGAAAAATTCTGCTTTACACCTTTATGCTCCCGAGCTTTTCAAGAATCGGTACAATTCTATTTCTGTCTTCAGGAGGTATAAGGAGAAACTTTATCATTGAATTGGAAACAAGGCTATTATCAGGATTCTTTATAGTATTTGTTCTATACGCCTGACGAATATTTTTCGGTTCCAAAAAGAGTAAAATATCGGTTAAATTGCCTGAATAACCGTGTGAATCGATATGTTCGATATATTGTAAAAATACGTTGTTCACTGTAATAACAAATGGATCAACGTCAGCGGAACCCTGCTCCCGGCAGTCCTGTTTTGAAAAAAAACACCTGCACCCAAACGGCCTTACCGGATAGACAGGACATTCATCATCCGTCAACAACGGGCAATTACCCCATAAAAAATTATTATCCTCATCGGGAACATCCATTCCCAGGGCAAAAAGCTCTGCAAGCCGGTTTGTGGTAATTTGGGGTTGAAACCTTTTCTTCGATAAATTTTGTTTTAACCTGTTGTTTAATCCGTTGTTTAATCTGTTGTTTAAATCGCAATGCTCACTCCGCATTATATATTCGACTATCTTGTAACCTTCAAGGGTTGTCATGGTCACGTTGCAGGTGCAGCAGTGCGCACAATGTTTTTTGCAGGCGACATCCAGATTGCCGGAAAATTCATCATAAATTTTATAAATCCGATCTAAAAGAGCTGCTTTTTCAAATAGATCCATTTCTTTGCCTGTTTATAATCATTTGCTTTTGCTTCCTGATGGTCAAACCGCGCAACAATCGATTTTCAGGCGGTTTTGCCCCGACAGTAAACTTAGTAAATCGATATTAGTCAACCGTTTTTAATATGATATTTACATTCTCTATCTATCTATGATAAATTTTTATTAATGTTCTATTAAAATATTTAACAGAAATATTTAACAACAATATTTAACGACGTGGAATATAAAGGGATACAAAATGGGATTTAAAGAAATTATTTTTCAAACCGATCAAGGTGTCGGCGCGATAACCCTGAACCGTCCGGATACGCGGAATGCTATTACCGGTGCAAAAATTATTGCAGAGATAGAAGAAGCATGCAAACAGACTAACGAAAACCCGAAAATTAAGGTTCTAATTATTACAGGCGCTGACCCCTCCTTTTCTTCCGGCGGAAACATTAAGGACATGGCGGACAAAAAAGGGATGTTTAAGGGAACGCCCGTCCAAGTCAATGAAAACTACAAGAAGAAGGTACAAAGGATCCCATACGCTGTTTGCAACGTGGAAGTTCCAACCATTGCGGCAGTAAACGGGCCTGCCATAGGTGCAGGTTGTGACCTTGCCCTTATGTGTGATATGAGAATAGCCTCCGAAAAAGCCAGGTTTGGGGAAAGCTTTATCAATGTGGGACTTATCCCTGGAGATGGTGGGGCCTATTTTCTTCCCAGGCTTGTCGGAATGGCAAGGGCATGTGAGCTTACCTTTACCGGAGATATAATAGACGCTCAAACCGCTCTTGGCATAGGGCTTGTCAATTACGTGGTAGAGCATGAACAACTGATGGACAAAACATATAAGCTGGCCTCCAAAATAGCATCAAAACCGCCGCTTGCCATGAAGATGGCAAAACGTCTTTTGTATCTTGGACAAAACGCCACTATCCCGCAAATTCTGGAACAATCTTCCGCTTTTCAGGCTTTGTGCCACCATACGGAAGATCATAAGGAGGCTCTGGCCGCCATGTTTGAAAAAAGAGAGCCTCGATATAAAGGCAAGTAGCGACAAAAAGTTTTCTCAACCGTTTAACAATCAGACAGATTAATACGGGCTGTTGTCTATTAAAAAAACATGATCATTTATGATGGGAAATACAATTGGAGCGGGAAAAAAAAAGACGGGCTGAGGCCGATAAGCTGGTGGCCGGGCGACTACCGGTTGAAAATCATCGACCTTTCCAAAAACCGGTCTGACGTATATATTATAAAGCCTGTAATAATTATGGTTTCCGATACTGGAAAAGGTTTCTCTGTAAAAAACCATTTTCAGAACCTGGCAAAAAATATTTGCATGGATTTTAATTTCGACATTTCCAGGGTCCTGTGGATCGATTATTACACAAAGCCCATGCCCTACATGGAGGTTGCCATGTTTAAACCGTTAACCAAAATAGCTTCTGAAATAATATACTCCGTCAAATGGAGACCGATCATGTCAAACGAACTTGAAGTGATAAAAAATTTTGTTCCTGAAGCCGGTATTATTGCGCATAAATAGGCCTTTATGGAAAAACAATGGCAAATCATTAAACCCGACGTCCGTTTAGTTGAAAAAATCAGCAGGGCAATAAAGTGCAGCCCGGTTACGGCAACGATCCTTGTCAATCGTAATATAACCACAATTAAAAAAGCCTCTGATTTTTTTAAGATTACTTTAAATAATCTTCGTCCGCCGTTTTCAATAAAAGATATGGATGCGGCCGTCAATCGTATATCAACGGCTATTTTAAATAATGACAAAATATTAATCTTCGGCGATTACGATGTCGACGGTATTACCGCAACGACAATCCTTTTAGAATTCCTGCGATATGCAAAAGCAGACGTATCCTATTATATCCCCCATCGGACCAAAGAAGGCTACGGTCTGCAGATCAACCACGTGACGGATTATGCATTGCCGAACAAGATAGATCTCATTATAACGGTGGACTGCGGTTCCAGCAGCCATGCTGCGGTCAAACTTGCTCAGGAATCAGGCGTTGATGTCATCATAACAGACCACCACAACATTTCTGAAAATCTTCCCCCGGCAGTTGCCGTCGTTAATCCCAAGCGCCTTGATTGCACCGCCGGTTTTGATCATCTTGCAGGGGTGGGGGTGGCAATTTATTTATTGATATGTTTGCGGAGGCGTTTGAATAACATAAGTTTTTGGGACAGCCGTCCGGAACCAAACCTGAAAAAACTATGTGATTTTGTGGCTCTTGGAACCATAGCCGACATGGTTCCCCTTGTTGAAGAGAACCGGATATTAGTCAAAACAGGGCTTGATATTATCAACAATAGTCATCGACAAGGGATAAAAGCGCTAAAGGAAGTAAGCGGAATCAACAAGGATTCTATATTCTCAAACGACGTGGCCTTCAAGCTGATTCCCCGGTTGAACGCTGCCGGAAGGATCGAGCATGCAAAAACAGCCGTTGAATTATTAACAACGGACTGTTTAAAAACCGCGACCCGACTCGCCCGTTACCTTAATGATATGAATATAAAAAGACAGGATGCCCAAAGAGAAATTTTCGAGGGTATCCTTTTGTTTTTAAATAACAATCCTCCCATGCTGCAAAAAAGAACTCTGGTTTTATCACATCCTGACTGGCACGAAGGGGTTCTCGGTATTGTAGCGTCAAAAATCGTGGAAAAATTTTATCGCCCCGTGGTTCTGATCTCTACAAAAAACGGGCTCGGAAAAGGCTCAGCCAGAAGTATACCCGGGCTGGATATTTATAAAGGATTTTTGGCATGCGATAATTGCCTTGAAAGTTTCGGCGGCCATTCAATGGCTGCCGGGCTTAAAATAAGGCCTGAAAATATCAATCTGTTTAAAACAAGTTTTGAAAACGCGGTTCAACAAATGACCGTTCCGGACAATTTTGTGCCGACGATTTTAATCGATTGTGAACTCAACTTCGATGATATTTCCTCCGGACTTATCGACGAGCTTGAGCGGTTAAACCCTTTTGGACAAAACAACCCTGAACCGATCTTTATAGCCAAAAATATTGTAGTATTATCTTCAGCCATAGTCGGTAAAAATCACAGACGCATGGTCTTAACACAGCGTTTTTGTAAAACGAAAAAGACTGTTGATGCCATACATTTTAACATCGATACAAGCGTACCCCTTGTTAAATATTTTGATCAGGTTCTATTCCGGCTACACTGGAATCGATGGAACGGAAAAAAAAATGCGCAAATTGTTATTGAAAAGGCATAGAGCGACAGAGCGCCGTATTTTTGAGGATCTGTGCGACTTGAATCCGTAGAATTTTGACTTTTTACGAGTTGATCATAATTTGGCATAATTTAGTTGCAATCTGTAATGGTTGTTATTAATATAAAGGTTTTTTAAAACATTTTAATGGAAGGTAATATGTTATGGCTAAAATATTTCGGCCAAGTTCACGCGAGGCAACCATCCTTTCAAAAATCGAATCCTCAAATGACTACGCACGGAAAAATGCTATTTACAGTATAAGAGATCATATCGATCATTTAAGCAATGCGATTGCTATGAAACTTGTTGAAAATAACCTGGTAGAAACCACGAACAAAAATTCACTTGAGGAGCAAATCAACAAATGCCTGGACAAGCTGGGCGGTTTAGATGATTTCGATATTGATTATAAGGTCGCGCCATTTAGAAACATGATTCGTCAACCGCACATTGTAAGTCTATATCTTACGGCTTTTGTTATAGAAAATCTTATAAACCATAAAGATGTCATCGATATTTTTGGTTCCGATGAAGACATATATCTTTGTATAAACCAGCAAGTTAAAAAAATTCTGCCCTCATAATGCCCCCGTCCTATAATCCCAGGCTGATTAACGGACCTTTTGACGATCCCGGACTCTTTATCCCCTTTTTTTTTGAAAGACGCGCTCTGATTTTCGATCTCGGCGATATTTATACACTCTCACCCAGGGACATTCTTAAAATAAGCCATGTCTTTATTACCCATACCCACATGGATCATTTTGCAGGTTTCGATCGACTCCTGCGCCTGTTTCTCGGCCGTGAAAAAAGCCTTTATCTGTATGGCCCGGAAGGTTTTTTGAAAAATGTCGAGGGGAAACTTGCCGGATATTCATGGAACCTTGTTGAAAATTTCAGTAACCGGTTTGCCTTGCATTTAAATGAAGTGCATCAAAAACATTTAATTTCAAGGATCTGCCTGTGCCGGAACAGATTTGTTTCAGACGGTGAAACCGTAAAACCCTTTAACGGCATTTTGCTGCAGGAACCTGCCATGTCTGTTTCAAGCATAATACTTGATCACGGCATCCCCTGTCTTGGATTCATTCTCAATGAACGCTTTCATATAAACATAATAAAAAGCGCTCTTTCCGACCTTGGGCTTGAAATCGGCCCCTGGCTGAAAGAGTTCAAACAGGCTCTATTCGACCGTAAAGAACCTGAATCGGAATTTGAGGTAAAATCAGGGGGAAAAAATTCCAGGGGGAAAAAATTTATCCTGGGCGATCTTGCCGCCCGGATAGCCATTATAAAACAGGGCAGTAAAATTGCTTATATCACGGATGTTGTAAACAGCAAATCAAATGAGGAAAAAATCGTCGAGTTTGTAAAAGATTCGGATCACCTTTATATAGAAGCGGCTTTTCTTGAAAAACATAAGGATATTGCCCAAAAAAAGTATCATCTTACAGCCCGGCAGGCAGGCAGCATAGCAGGCAGGGCGCGTGTAAAACAGTTCACGATTTTCCATTTTTCACCAAGGCACACAGGACAGGAGCAACTTTTACAGAAAGAGGCGATGGACGCTTATGAAGAAACATTGGCGGCTTCGTAAAGGGAGATTGTGCAGTTCTGAAAAAGGAACTCTATGAACGAGAAATATGTTTTTGAAAAATGGATTGAAAGAGTAAAAAGCATGACCATGCTTCAGGCTTTTTACTCCCTGGCAGAGGATTATTCCGACAGGCCGGCTATAAAACACTTTGTCAAAGGAAAGGCTGAAACAATTTCTTATAAATCTTTTATCTTTGCCGTTAACAATGCTGCCATTATTTTGAGAAAAAAAGGCGTTCAAAGAGAGGACAAAGTCGTTTTGATAGGGGAAAACAGCCCGGTATGGCTGTTTTTCTATTTTGCGACCCTGCTTTGCAGAGCTACAACAGTTCCTGTTGACCCGCAGTTTTCTTTAGAAAACATCAAAAGAATAATAGATCTCACCGAACCTTCGATAATCATTTGCCGTTCCGGAATCCTTTCGGATATTCAAATACCTTCAAAAGCAGTTCTTGTTGAGCTTGAACCCTGTTCTTTAAAATACCTTGAGCCCTGTAAAATTGTTAAAGTTCCGGACCGCAGAGGCATAGCTCAGTCAATTATCTTTACTTCAGGCACTACAGGCGAACCAAAAGGCGTGGTTTTGACGGACGATAATATTCTGGCAAATGTTCGCGACATCATGTTGACCGGCTTTCTTGATTCAAAGAGCAGTTTCCTTTCCATACTCCCCTATTTTCACGTATATTCTCTGACCGCTTCGGTGATCGTGCCGATGTTTGCCGGTGTTCCGATATGTATGACATCGCTTAAGCCTGATGAAAT
>JAUVKB010000067.1 GCA_030596405.1 Deltaproteobacteria bacterium | reverse complement strand
AATATGCGAATACCTTATAATAAACTATTAGTACTAATTCAAGCGTAGCATGTCGCATTTTTTGGTTTAAATTTACCAGCGCCATGCAAGTTTCCCTTTGGCAGCAAAACGCTTCACGATATCCTTTTTTTAGTTTTGATGATTTTAACCTTCCATGTAAAACTTCTGGATCTGTTTATGGTAAAGTTGCCGTATGCCGAAAATACCGCGAGCGGATTTTGTGTGACCGACAGAGAACGCTGAATTCAGCTTATTCAACTGTTTCAATCTTAGATAGCCCGTCCTTCATCCTATGTTCAGCATACCACAAATCATATGCTTGCTGCATGCATAGCCGGCGACTTGGCCAATCCCAAGCGCCATGTCCGTTGTAATTGGATGAGAGGCTGGAAAATTGCAATAAAATTGCAATAAAGTAAAGAACAAGTAAAGTGTAGAAGCCAAATCAAAAGTATTGTTTTGCTGAAGAATCAATCATAGAGGATATAAGGAAATATTAAGGAAGGTTCATAGATGATTAAAAAAACATATCCGAGGTTAAGACCGGCTTTAAGACCGACTCTAAAAAAGGTTGCGCCGGTTTTTATTCTGCTGTTCGTACTGGCACAGGCTGTTATCTCCTTTGCCGGCTTATCTGATTCGCATTGGACTCCTCTTGACAGAGCGCAGGTGGCTGATGAGATAAAAACGGTTTCCTGCGCAAAATACCCGAATGCCGATCTGGTAAATGTGGCGCAGCGCAGGTGGGTCAAGTATGAAAAAAACGGCACATACGTACAATGGGATGAATATTATACAAAAATCCTTACACAAAAGGGCAAACGAAATCTTGAGACAGTCTCGTCATATTTTACCATTCCGTACAACAAAACCCGGTTCACGCTGTGCGAAGTTATAAAAAAAGACGGCGCAACAATCCCGGTGGACGTGGATAAAAACAGCCGGGTGATGATTGAAAGCAGTCAGATGGAGTCAAATATCTATAACCCCGACAGCAAGATTCTGCAGGTCGGCATACCGGAACTCGATTTGGGAGACACGGTACACTGTATCATTTATGACGATTTTGTTAAAGTCCGCATGCCGGACACCTGGAGCGATTATGTCGGTTTTGAAGGCGTAAATCCGATAAAACGATTTGAATACATAGTGGTTGCTCCGGAGGAAAAACCGCTTGAAAGCATTGCCTTAAAATCGGAAATTGCCGGCACTGTTACGCACTCAAGATATCATGACAAGGGTTTGATTGTTTACAAATGGACCGCCAGAGACGTGCCCCGCATGTTTTTTGAACCTCAAATGCCGGCCTTGCACGCCTATATACAAAGGCTGCTTGTCAGCACTATTAAAGACTGGAAAGAGGTTTCCCGATGGTACTGGTTTTTGAGCAACCGAACATCGAAAAGACTACTCCAGAGATGAATGAAAAGGTAAGAGAGTTAACCGAAAATATCGATGACAGGCATGAAAAGATAAAAACAATTTTTCAGTTTGTATCCCAGAAGATACGTTATCTCGGCTTGACTTATGAAAAGAATTCGCCTGGTTATGAGCCGCATCCTGTAAACATGACATTTGAACGGCGCGCGGGCGTGTGCCGCGACAAAGCCGCTTTGCTTGTCGCAATGCTGCGGCTGGCCGGATTTGAGGCATATCCTGTTTTGATTATGAGCGGCCCGAAAAAAGATCCCGAGGTTCCCCATCCCTGGTTTAACCATGCCATTGTATGCGTGCGTGAGCCTGACGGGTCATACATGTTGATGGATCCGACAGATGAAAATACCAAACAGCTTTTTCCTGCATATCTTAACAATCAAAGTTATATAGTTGCCACGCCCGAGGGCGAAAACCTTCAAACCAGTCCGGTCGAGCCTGCGGGAAAAAACATGATGCGCATCTTTACGCAAGGCGTTCTGGACGATGAAGGAAATCTTGCGGCCGAATCGACGCTCTGTTTTGACGGAATAAACGACAACGCCTATCGCGGCTATTTTGCCATGTGCTCGCGGGAAGAAAAACGCGGCTATTTTGAGAGGCTCGCCCAAAAAATTGCGCCGGGCGCCCGTCTTGCAAGTTACAAAATACTTCCGGAAAACATGCTCGATACGGATCAGCCGCTGAAAGCTCATTTTACCTTTGAAACCGGGGATATCCGGATACCGGGGGAAAATGCCGTTATGCTGCCTGTCCTTTGCATAGGGAAAAACGTCGGCATGATTCATCACCTCATCGGAGAAATGGGCTTAAAAGAGCGCAGATATCCGATTTTTACCAGGTTTGCCTGCGGCGTGGAAGAAACCATAAAACTTGATCTTAAGCGGTCGGTGGGGAAACCCTTAAGCCTTCCGGAATACGAATCGGTCAACAACGACGGCGCGGCATGGTCGCGCAATCTTTCATATAATGACAACCGGCTTGTCATAAAAAATATTTTCAAGATGAAACTTCCCGAATATTTGCCCGATCAGTATCAGTCTTTTAAAAAAACGCTTGAAATAATCGAGTCCAACAACCGGAAAATGCCGATTTTTACGGAATATGCCAAAAAGGCGAATATTGATGAAAAGAAATGGTATTCAGGTTTTCAGCCTGATTCGGTTGTGCTCAATGAGGAGGTTGAATACGCTCTGGCGGATGAAACAAAATGGACGGAAACCAGGCGTATGAAGATTAAAGTCCTTACATATGCCGGGATGAAAAAAAACAGCGATATTATTATCGGCTATAATCCGGCATGGGAAAAGGTTGAAATCAAAAAAGCCGTTGTTATCTCTAAAGACGGGAAAATACAAACAGTCGATACAAAAGAGATTAATGTAATGGATGCGGACTGGGTCGGCAGCGCTCCCCGCTATCCATCGTCAAAACTCCTGGCGCTCAGCCTGCCGGGCGTGGAAAAGGGGAGCATAATCGAGTACACTATTGTCCGTAAAAAAAAAGATCGTCCTTTTTTTTCCATAGGCGGGGAATTTTTCTATAATGACCGGCTCACTGAAGGCAGGCCGAACATGGGAAACCGCACCTTTTCCATTGACGGCGTGTTTCGCTATTATGATCCGATCGAAAAAAAGAGAGTCATATTAAAAATACCGGCTGGTCTTTCCCTGAAAATTTTCAAGGCGGATCACGGGATGGGGCAAGAGAAGATCTGCAAACGCAAATCAAAACATATAATAAAGGAAAAGGTTTGTCAGGTTGTGAATCAGGCAAAAGACGGCAAGACGGTAAAAGAGTTTACCGCCGCCATGGTTGCGCCTGTAAAATATGAAAACAACCTGCCGCCGTGGTACAGTTTTAATCCGGTTCTTTTTGTTTCATCAGGAAGCTGGCGACAGTATGCCGGACAGATGCAGCAGGTGTTGCTTAAAGCCGCTTTATCCGGGCTTAATACAAAAGACAGGACAAATGCGCTTCTTGCGGATGTTGAGGCCGGCACACCGAAGATTAAGGCCATCCGTGACTTTGTGGCAAAATATATCAAGCTGATCGATATTCCGTTAAGCGAACTTCCCATAGATTATATAACGCCCGCGGACAAAACGCTTGATGACGGCTATGGCAATTGCGCGGACCGGGCGGTCTTGCTTTACGCAATGCTGAGCGCTGCGGGATTTGGCCCGGAATTTGTGCTTTCATCCTGGGTTTCTCCTGTAAAAAGCCTGCAACGTCCTTTAATGGAATACCCCGCGCCCCAGTGGTTTGACAATGTCCTTGTGCGGGTAAAAACAGATATCGGATATATCTATTTAAATGACACCGACCAGTATGCAAGGCTCGGCAGCACGCCGAACCACGGGCATCCGTGCCTGTCGCTGCAATCAGGGCAAATAGAGACGATCAAAGCCGCCAAAGAGGATCTTAAAGACCGTTATGATGTAACATTTTCGGTGAGCCTTAACAGCAACGGCAGTGCGACCATCAAAAAAACGCGAAAGCTTTACGGAAAATATTTTGCATTGTTTTGCAAAAAATTTTCCGAGATGCCTCCGGAAAAACGCCGGCGCCACCATCAGGAACTGACAGCATCGATAAGCCGGGGAGCCAGGCCGACCGGCGAATATATTACCGACTTTCATGTATATCCGGGGGTAGAGACATTTTCAGTCCATGTTGATAATTACGCAACCCGTCAAAGGGACTATTTATACCTCAAGCTGCCCGGGCTTATCGGGGGCATTGGAGGGGTGGACAGAGACAGGCGCGAATATCCTCTGTACAGGAGCCGGAGCGCCGAAAATCTTGTCCGCGTGGAGGTAAAATTGCCCGACGGTATTGAATCGCTTATGGTTGTCCCGCCTGAAAAGCTGACATTTTTAATTAAAAGGTTAGGAGAAATCAGCATGAAGACCGGCCTGTCGCCATCCGGATCAGTTGACTGCCGTTGTTTGAATGTCCGGCAGGATATCAACCTTAACCCTGCTGTTATTTTACCGGATGAATATCCGCAAATTCTGGAAGCGCACCGAATATTAGGCCATCCTAAAACTAAAATGTTGATGTTTAAAATGAAAAAAGATGACTGACGGATAAATCTGCTCTTGACTGGATACTAATAAAATATATTTTGATTTTTACTTATAAGGGCGGTAAAAGGCACTCTAACCCGCATTTCTCATTTGGGACGAAAATCAAACAGGCTGAACAAAATTTTTATGTATAAGAATAACATGAAAAATAGATTGCCGCTCATTCTGCCGCTTATTCTGGCGGGTTTACTGTTTATGCCGGGTCTTTCTTTTTCATTGACCCTTGAAGAAGCCATATCCCTTGCAAAAAAGAACCTTCCATCCTACAGGGCTTCGGGTAAAAGGGTTGAATCTTCAAAATACCTTTACAAAGCATCATTGTCTCCCTATCTGCCGAAACTCGATATGTCCGGTTCCCGTGAATATATAAGAACGCCTCCGGACACTTATGATTACACCGGCTATAATGTGTCTTTATTATATACACTCTTTGACGGCGGCAAAAGAAGGGCTGACAGAAATATAGCGAGACTGAATCTGGATTCGGACAGGGAAGAGATGAGAAAAAATCTTCTGAATCTGGAATATAATACCAAGGTCATGTTTTACACTGTCATTGCCGGAAAAGAAATATTTGAGCAAACCGGAATACAGATAAAGGATGCTCAAAAAGACTATGAAATAGCACAGGGCAGACACCGGATGGGAGTTGCCATGCGTTCGGATGTTTTGCAGGCATCCGTGAGGCTTCAGCAGACCAGGTTTGACCTGAGGCAGGCCAAAGGAGAGTTTAACAAGGCATTGTATGATCTGAATTCATTTTTGGGCAGGCCTCTTGATATGCCATATGACATAAAAAACAGTTTAAGCATAGACAGGTCTTTGCCCGGCCTGGAAAAACTGGCGGATATAGCCCTTGACAGGCCGATTATGCGGCAGGCGCAATATGCCCTGGAAATTTCCGACAATAATAAATTTTTGTCGGAATCGGTCTTTTATCCCAAATTTTCTTTTGATCTTTCTTATACAAACCTGGATACGGATAGAAGTCTGTCCGATTTTTCCACCGAAGACAAGTCCGCGGCGATAATTTGCAACTGGAATATTTTTGAACTCGATAAATTTTATAATAAAAAATCTTCGATTATGGAGACAAAAGTTTTAGAGGAAGAGTTAAGCGAGATTAAAAGGGGGTTGCTGGTTGATGTCCAAAAGACGTATGAAGATTTTATTACATCTTATGAAAGCCTCATCCTTGCAAAACAGCAGCTTGTGGAGTCACAGTTCAATTACGACCAGGCCCTTGGAGAATATAAGGCTGGAAAAGGGGATATCCTTTCTCTTGTGCGGGCTGAAGGCCTTTTGTCTGTCGCCAGGAACCTGGCAAGCGTTTCCAGGCTGAGTTTTGCGGTGTCCAAAGCAGCTCTTGAACAGGCCGCCGGCATTAAGAATATTGAAACCCTGGAACGGGTGGAAACCCGATAAGGAGAAAATGTATTGAAAAAACTGTTCCTTTTGCTGATTCTGTTTTTGATTTTTGCAGCGGGATATTGGGGATATAAAAATTTTTCTCAAAAGCCGGAAATCAAGGTTCTTGAAACCGCGAAAGTAGAAAAAGGAAAAATCCGCGCTGTTTTGGTTGAAACTGGGATTGTTAAACCCCAGGTCGGCGCCAGGGTGAAAATAGGCGCCAGAGCAACCGGAGAAATCATTGAAATGAGAGTAAAGGTGGGCGGCAGGGTAAAAAAAGGAGAAGTAATCGCATGCATCGACAACAGGGAGATTATAGAACAGATTGAACAGACAAAGGCGGGGCTTTTGTCAAAAAGGCACAGGCTGCGCCAGGTAAAACTAACTTATCCGGAGCTTATAAAAGAGGCTGCGGCAAATTATGAGTATGCAAAAATCGAATACAACAGGGAAAAAGGCTTGATTCTTCATGATTACACCACCCGGGATGCCGTTGATCTGGCCAAAAGCCGGTTTGAGGCTACAGAGGCGGTATTAAAGCGCTTTGAAGAGGAATATGAAACACAGGCAAAGATTGTAAAAGCTGATGTTAAAGAGCTTGAAGCCAGGTTGGAACAACAAAAAATCCGCTTGAGTTATACAAAAATTATTGCGCCTATTGACGGCGTGGTTTCGGATTTGACTGCTCAGAAAGGTGAAACCGTCGTCACAGGACTCCAGGTAGCCAACCTTGTCACTGTTCTTGATACCAGGCGCCTTGAGATGTGGATTTATGTTGATGAAACAGATATCGGGAATGTGGTTACTGGACAAAATGTCCAATACTATGTAGATACGTTCCCTGACAGGACTTTTTACGGAAGCATTGAAAAGATTTATCCCCAGCCCGTCAGCAGGGAAAATATAACATACTACCTTGCCATTGTAAAAATAGCCGAAGATGACGCGGATTTTCTCAGACCGGAAATGACCACATATGTCAAGATTATATTTGATGAAAAAAACAACGTTCTTACAATTGCCAATGCAGCGGTGAAATTTGAAAAAGGAAAGCAGATAGCATACAAGGTCACAGGCCCCCAAACAGTGGAAAAAATCGAGTTGAAAACAGGTATCCGCGGGGAAGATAAAAGTGAAATCTTATCAGGCGCAAAACAGGGCGATACCCTGGCTGTCAAATTGATTTTACCTATATCCGGCAAACCAAAACATTAAGGGGTTATAATAAATCAAACAGGCGGAGAATAAGGCCCGTGCCTTTTTTTTTGATGGAAAATATAACAAAGACCTTTAATCTTGCGGCAGAAGAGGTCCAGGTTCTAAAGGGTATTAACCTTGAAATTAATCGAGGGGAGTTTTTAGCGATTATGGGAACTTCCGGTTCAGGCAAGTCCACGCTCATGCACCTTATCGGTTGTCTGGACGTGCCGACCTCGGGGCGGTTTGTGCTTGACGACCGGGAAATTTCACATCTTTCAGACAATGAGCTCTCTTTGATCCGCAGCAGATATATAGGTTTTGTTTTTCAAAATTTTTATCTTCTTCCATATGCCACTGTTCTTGAAAATGTTTCCCTTCCCACGCTTTATGATGAAAAAAAGACGGACAACAAAAAAAAGCGCGTAATCGAACTGTTAAAACAGGTGGGGCTTGAAGACAGAATGGGATTTAAACCGTCTCAACTTTCCGGCGGCCAGCAACAACGTGTAGCCATTGCAAGAGCGCTTGTCAACGACCCTGAATTGATCCTGGCGGACGAGCCCACAGGACAGCTGGATGATAAAACTTCAAGGGAAATTATGAGCATTTTGTCAAAGATGCACCAAAACGGCAAAACAGTAGTCGTCGTTACCCATGATGCCGATGTTGCCGGGTACGCCCAAAGATTGATCCGGATAACAGACGGTATGATCTGCGATCAGACATTATGAACAGGCCGGCAAACCTCTTTTCCCAATCGATAAAAGCAACCTTTGCCTTTAAGTTGAGAGCTTTTTTCTGTATTATAAGTGTGGCTCTCGGCGTAGCTTCCATTGTAATTATAGTGGCGGCCGTGGAAGGCGCCTATAAAAAAGCTTTTGATATTGTTGAAATGTTCGGGCCGGACGCGGTTATAATCGTCGGCGGCAACGATGAGGCAAGGGCAGTGGGCGGCAACAAAGACAAAACCATAACACTTGAGGATGTCAAAGCGGTCAGGGAATCTTTTGCCTGCGCATACGTTGTTGTCCCGGTCAGCATGGTAGGGATGACGACGGTTTTTCACAGGGACAGAAAAGAGAGAACTTTTATTATCGGCTCGGATCATAATTACAGCAGAGCGTGGTCGTGGCCTGTTGTTTCAGGGAGGGATCTTGCAAAAGAAGACGTAAAAAGGATGAAAAACGTCGCGTTAATCGGCCGTTATCTGGCCGATGAACTTTTTGAAGACAAAGATCCGGTGGGCAAATATCTGTTTGCGGGGGGACTTCCCATCAGGATAGCAGGGGTGCTCAAAGAGAGGGGAACAACGCCCAGGGGACACAACATGGATAACCGTATGGTCGTACCGATTTCAACGGCCATGAGAAAAATGCAAAACGAAAAAAAATACGTGTCGATGTTAAGGGTCAGATTTATCGATCAGAATAATTTAGAGTTTCATGTTGAAGAACTCAGGATGTTTTTAAGACAAAGACACAGGCTGCATGAGGGTGAGCCGGACGATTTTATGATTATTTCTCCCAAGGAGATTATAAAATTTCTTGTGGCCCTGACAGGTTCCCTTGTTCTTTTCATCGGAATTGCGGGTATTACCACCCTTGTTGTCGCAGGGTTTGTGCTTGCCAACCTTTTTCTGCTGTCGGTTAAGGAGAGGACAAGGGAGATAGGGATCAGAAGAGCTGTTGGAGCAAGGCAGCAGGATATTTTGTTTCAGTTTCTGGGAGAATCGGTAATCCTTACCACTGCCGGGGGATTGCTGGGGTTTGTTACAGGTTTTTTTTCTTCAAAACTCCTTGTTTTTGTGGCCCAGTTTCCCATCTGTTTTTCCTGGAAGGCCTTTGCAGCGGGTATTGTCATGTCCTGGGCAGTGGGAATTGTTTCAGGACTTCAGCCTGCCCTTCACGCCGCCAGGCTCAATCCCATAGAGGCTATCAGGTAGAGGGCGCCGGAGAATGAATCAGGAAATAAAAAGGATTAACCTGAATTTAACCATTGCGCGGCGTTCCCTTTACAACTTTAAACTCAGGTCTGCGCTTGCCCTGCTCGGCGTTTTTCTCGGCGCATTTTCCCTGATCGTGGTCTCCAGTCTGGCGGGTTCCTTATCTTTAAAGACAAAAATGGAGATCAATAAGCTTGGGGAAAACCTTTTAATCATAAAAGGCGGGATCATAAAACATTTCGGCGCAAAAGCACGGCTGTTTGGAGAGGCGAACAATCTGACCATCGATGACGCAAAAAGCGTTTTGCACGGTTCAAAATTTCTTAAACGGGTGTCTTCCTCAAGCAGCACGACCATGCCGGTAAGGTACGGGGAAAAGGTTCTCTCTTCCATGCTTGTTGTCGGGGTTTTATCAAACTATCCGCATGCAAGAAGTTTTTATCCGCAAAAGGGACGTTTTATCTCAAAAAACGATAATGATAATTTAAGCAAGGTCGTTGTGCTCGGCGCAAGCGCGGCCTATAAAATTTTCGGCGATAAAAATCCGGTCGGCAAATATATCCTCTTGCGCAGGGCGCCCTGTCTGGTCATCGGTATTATGGAAGAAAAGGGGGCGGATATCTCAGGCGCTGATCAGGACAGTCAGATTTTTATTCCATTAAATACTCTTTTAAGAAGGTTTGTTAATAAGAATTTTATCGGCACAATTTATGCGCAGGCCGCAAATGAGGAATCGATACCTTTTGCAAAAAAAGAGATCGAATCTATTTTGCGGCACCGTCATAAGATAAGAGCCGGAGAAAAAGACGACTTTACAGTGATCGATTTAAAGGACGTGATGGCCTTAAAGACCCAGGCCACTGACATGATTACCGTTCTGGGAAAAATATCGGCTGTTATTTCTTTTTTGATCGGCGGAATAGGTATTTTGTCGATTATGATCCTTATCGTCAACGAAAGAAAGATCGAGATCGGCATACGAAGAGCCGTAGGGGCAAAAAAACGGGATATTATATTTCAGTTCCTTATGGAATCTTCGATCGTCTCTCTTGGAGGCGGAGTCATAGGGGTTGTAAGCGGCTTTGTCACGAGTTTGATCATTTACAAGGTCTCGGGCCTTCCTTTTAATATTTCTTTAAACGGGCTTGTCTTTTCGTTTATAGCTTCGGTCACGGTCGGTATTTTAGCGGGTATCTATCCTGCCCGGAAAGCGATTGCCATTTGTCCTGTCGATGTCATCAGGTCTTGATATCGGCAGGTATGAAAAAAGCCGCAAGCTTTTCCCAGACAAGGGGTGTGTTTTACGCACCAAAAAGCTATGATATCTCTTTAACCATTTTATGGATGGTTTGTGTCAGTTCGGGAATATGATTTTTGCAAACGTCGTATATTACCTCTACATCTGTTTTATTCTGACTCATAAATCCTGACTTCCGCCTCCCGGGCAGTTATAATGCATCTTTATTGAAAATAGCGCAAAGCATGTGCCAACATTTTGTGTTTTAATTTTTCTTTTTACTTTTTTTAGATCGTTTGGGTTGCGATTTTTTGTTTTCGGCATATT
>JAUVKB010000186.1 GCA_030596405.1 Deltaproteobacteria bacterium | reverse complement strand
CATCAAGCGCCTCTTCATAGCCGTTGCCTATGCGCTGATAAAGCGCCCTTTGCATCTCCTTCGGCAACCTGCCGTAACACCAATAGCAAAAAGATTTCCCCGGCTTTTTGTAATCGCCGCAAAGGCACTCGTTGCTCTGCAGCTCTTTAAAATACCATTTAACATCGGATGTTTTCATTATTTTACCTTCCGTATCTCGGCTTTCCACGGGTCGGCTGCATGGGCGGTTATAAATATTCAAACTCAACACGATTAACTTCTGTGCCGATTCTGCATTTATTGTGTCTTGCAAACATTCTGACAAACCATTCTGGATTTTTGTCTGGAAATCCTTCTTTTTGGCATTCAGTCAATCCATAGCCAACATTACAAAACATCGCTTCTAACGGCTCACGTCTGGTATGAACAATCCGGATTAGGTGTATGCGCTTTATTTTCTCGCCTTTTTTTAACCCCATACCTTTTTCAACCTGTTGGACAATATCCCCAGGCTTTAAAAACCACCATCCAAGACGGCGAGTAACAGTTTTTGTTTTTTCTCTTGCCTGTTTCGTGGTTAAGGCAAAACTCATATTTCTTGGCATTCGTAAACCTCAAATATTTATAACGGGGAAATAGACGCACTTCTATCCGCCTGTTTCGGTTGTTTTATGCTCTTTTATATATCTTTGGATGGCCGGATCATCGAACACCAGATCCGGCCAGTTATCGCCGTATTTTGCTTTCATACTGTTTTCGAACATCTTCTTTAATCCCTCGATGATGCGATAAGCCTCCCGGGCGGTCTTGACCTTTTCAATTCTAAAGCGTTTGGACATCCACCGCGTAAAACCGTCCTTCACCCGCCAGTGAATCAGCCAGGAAAGGACGTCTATCTTTTGCATCTCGGCCTGTGATACCATTCGTACCATATTTCCAGCCTGCCGCGGCGTAGCCCTGCTTCGCTTATTCTTCGCATTGCATGCCCTGCGTAGCTTCAGCGAAGCAGGGAGCCTCCCACAGGCTTTCTTAGAGGGTTTAATCTTAAACCCTTTTTTCTTCAGCTCACCGATCAGCGCACGTGCCTGAAAATAACTAAGCTTCGTGCAGCTCTTTACTTTAAACTGGTCCTGCAGCATCTCCCGGTAAGTATCATCATCAATACAAAGCTCCTTCTGAGCAATCTTGATAATCTGTATCTGTTTGCGTGCTATCGGTTTCATATTATTCCTTGCCCTGCGTCGCTGAAGCTATGCAGGGCAAGCCCTGCGTAGCCTTTAGGCGAAGCACGGGCTACGTCTGCAACGACGCAACCAATTCCTGCAACTCCGCCGCTTTAGCCTGCATGGCCTTTACCTGGGCTTTGGGCAGCAACACACTGCCGTATTTTTGCCCGATTTTCTTAAGCCCGTCGGAGAACCTTTCAGGGTCCTGGAGCATCTTTGACAGAAAGGAATCGACAACCTCGATGGCCATCGGAAGATCATTACCGGATTTGTCTTTTGCGGTGAGCCTTCCGCCTGTCAAATCAACCATATCTTCAAACTCAAAAGTCAACTGCTGCATCATGTCCACCATAGCGGCTTTTTTCCCCCGGGATGCTTTAACCAGGCCGGTCAGACCCCGTTTGCGAAAACCGTGAAAAAATTCTTCCGTCTCTTCCTTAGACTCTGCTATCCAGTAGCCGCCGTCGATTCCCGCCTTGGAAAGGAGAGGAATATTTTTATGATCGAAAAGAAGATGGTTTTGCAGGTACCTGACATCGCGTTTTTGGCGGTTAAGCATGACGGGATAATGTTCTCGCATTCCCAGGACAACGACGTTCAGATTTAACGGCTTAATCTCCACTCCTCGCATGGCATGGTGGAATTTAACCGCCAGGGCCTCAGCGGAAATCTTGTTTTCCGCTCCCACATGATCGATCCACAAAATCCCCAGGAAACGGTTTTCCACATGCGTCAAATTTCTGTCATGGATACGTGTTTTTGGATTGATTCCAAAATCTTCAAGTTTCATTGTTCACGCTCCCTTGCCCTGCGTCGCTGAAGCTATGCAGGGCAAGCCCTGCGAAACTTTAGTGAAGCACGGGCTATAAGCTCATCACCACTTCCCCGGTCACTTTCTCCTCACCCATTTCCACCGCCATGTTCATTGCCCTGGCTGCAAGATTGTTCACAGTCAAAGGATATCCCCGACTGACGATCCTGCCGGTGCCGGATTTGTCCTGAAGCCTGCGCGTCATCGCCTCAAAAGCGTCCTCTGCGAAAACTTCTTCTACTTTTTTGTTGATGCGTTTGAACTTGTGCACGATGTATCTGCTTAGGTCTCCGTCCAGACCGGAGATCTCGGCGCAGGTTACCCTGCGTGTTACCTCGCGCATTTCAGGGTGCCTGGTTTCGTCAAGAAGGAATTTTAGTTCCGGTTGGCCGATGAGAATGATGCCGATAAGCCGGTTGTAGCCGTCCTCCAGTTCATATATTTGTTTTAAAGCTTTCATGGCTTTGACATTCAGCAGATGGGCTTCCTCGATGATCAGCACCTGTTTCATACCCGATGTAGCCCTGTTGCGCAGCAATTGCAGCGCCTGGCGGGTTTTGGCTTCCAGGCTGCGCTTCGGTTTATCCTCCGAAATATCCATTACGATAGCATCTATCAGCGAGCCCGGCGTGATCCTGGATTTATCCACAATGATCGGAAAAACAACCTTGATGTCCTCGCTCATCAGCTCGTGCACTACGGCTTTTCGCATCACTGATTTACCGGAGCCCACCTCTCCGTAAACAGCCGTAAACCCGGCATACCGTGCCGTGTCCAGCATCATCTCTTTAATAAAATGGTGATCTTCCGAAAGAAAAATATCCCTTGCATCCGTTATGTCGTTAATGAACGGGCTTCTAAACAGTTTAAAATGTTTCCTTGTTCTTTGTTCTAACATTTCCGCCTCCTTATGATTTTCTATTTTTAATGGATCGCCGGGCGCAAACCCCGGACGGTTAATATATGCCAGCTTCCCGGCTGATATCCGCCTGCCGTGGCCTTTCGGATATTGCCCCAGGACTGTCTTGCATGTATCCCAGATGTTTTTCAGCTCGCAGCCTCTCGATTTCAGCAGGGACATCATTGCCGGGTCGCAGGCAACGGCCTTTTCAACTCGTTTGATGAATTTGTCTTTATCTTTTGGATATACCTCATGGTTCAGGCATCTGTTAACACGAACATATCCCCATTTTATCCGCGAGCAGAAATCATGCCGAACTATTCCGCAATCA
The DNA here is from genome assembly GCA_030596405.1 of Deltaproteobacteria bacterium. GTDB lineage: Bacteria > Desulfobacterota > Desulfobacteria > Desulfobacterales > JAUVKB01 > JAUVKB01. Next base: position 1,080 of record JAUVKB010000186.1, on the reverse strand, counting down.
CACAGCAACTGTTTTAAGCGCAGCATCATCTCCTCCAAGGTCAGCGGGTGTCAGTGACCCGTTATCCATTGCAATGTTAAGAAGCCGATCCGACTCTATCAGGCTCAATGACGTACCGTACGTCTCCCGGATCGCAGTGTTGAGTTCGGGCGTTATCATCCCCAGGACAGTGCTTAACTTTTTTAAAACCGTCATGATCGGGATCTGCTTTTGCCCGACATTTTCAGCCGCTTTGGCCGTGTCTATCGGTGTTCCAAGCCTCGGCATATACGTGCGATTTAATTTGTCCGCCTGGTTGCCGAACACGGTGATCCCCCCAAAGGGTATCGCGTCTTTGGGTTTGTCTTCACCATAGGCAAGGTTTTCTCCCCGCTTTTTGGCCTTCTGTGTCAACGAGTCGGGCATCCGTTTATATTCCCGACCGATGACAGCCGCATCCTCCCGGAAACCGCCGTCCAGCTTGCCGATGGGCTTGACTATGTACTCCTGGTCTTTGAAAACCACGCCGATTTCAGGCCACAGGAAGGGACGCAAAACAACTTTGACTTTCGACCGGTTAGGCAGGAGACCTTCGATGTGTTTGAGGTTGTACTCTTCGGCCCGGAATGAAATGGAGTAACGCCCGGTAACCGTTCGATCCGTTTCCGGCTCGGCAAAGAGATCGTGGAGGATTTCCTTATCCGGGAGTTCACGCAGCTCCTCTTTTTTTATCTTGAGCCAGCATTCGGTGCGGGTCAGGCCGTGGCGGCTATGTATTTTAGAGCCGTTGAAATGAACACACCAGTCAAGAGCCCAGTCGTTGAGATCCTCTACGGTATGCGCAGGCTGGAACCGCAGCCGGGACTCGAATTTAGATTCCACGATGTTCTGAGCGACTTCCGCCGATCCCTGGCGGCCCGGATTGTGAGGCAAAGCTTTCGGGATCTCGATCTCAAGACGTTCCAAAAATGCCAGGATTGCCCTGGAGATATTTGCAGCGCCTGCGTCCATGAGTATAAAAAACGGCACCCCGCGAAAGGGATATTTATCATGCTTATCACCGCTCCATGCCGACAATAAAAAGTCGTACAGGTTTGCCTG